>WFQB01000001.1 GCA_015487305.1 Parvularculaceae bacterium
GCCAATAGGCAGGCGGTATAGTCAAGGGCAGGCAGGCTGTCATTGCACAATTCATTACCGCGCAAAATGTCATTATATTGATAGGCATCCCCGCGTAATTGGGTAAATCCGCGAAAACGATGCCCCCCTTTGGTGGTATGCGTTTTTTCCCATGAAATTGACGCAATAGCGCGATTGGAGTTAAGGCCATCCCGGCGCCATAGGGACAAAAGATTGCCCTCAATAGTCGTTATCCCGCCAATTATGGGCGTTTTATATTCGCTTGAAAAATGGACGCGAGGCAGGGTTTGACCGGCAAGGTCATTATTTTCTGTCGTACGCAAGGAGTTGAAGCCGATGCCATCAATAGTGAGAATTGAACTTTTGGTGATGCGAGCAAGGGAAATTGTTGAACGCAAACGGTCTGGGCGATAAAGGCCACGATCGCGGCGCAAATCTCCCTCCGGTTCCACATCATAGCTGCGCAAATAGCGATTGTCGGAGACATGATTGATATCGAATGAGGCCAGCCAGCTATTGGCAAAAGATTGTATGCCTTTGGCAAATAGATGATAGCGGGTCTCTGGCACATCGAAGACGAGGTTATTACCATTAATGGAAAGCTCTTCTGTACCGTCGGATCCGATAATGCCGCCCTGAATGGCAAATTGGCCGCCCTGCCTTCGCAGGCGATATTCTCCTTGCAAAAGCGTGCCCTGATCGGTCATGAATTTGGGAGAAAATGTTGCGTCCTGATAGTTGGAGATAGCGAAATAATAAGGAATTTCCGCATAGGCTCCGAGCAAGGTGGAAGAGCCGATTTTGGGGGTTAAAAACCCTGATTGACGCTCAACCGTTGGGTCGGGGATTTGCAAAAATGGGGAATAAAAGACCGGAACCCCCAGAACTTCCAAAACCGCGTCATTAAATCTTATGGTGCTCATTTCTGGGTCTTGCACGACGCGCCTTGCCCGCACCTGCCAGGTTGGGGTTTTCTCATCTCCGCTTTCCTTGCAGACATCACAGGCGGAATAGCTGGCGCGTTTTAATTCATTACGACCATCGCCGCTTTTAATGACGCTCGAACCGGCGAGGCGGGAATCATCAGACAGTAGAACACCAAAATTACTGGCAATGCCATCGCTTAACTCTCCGTCAAGAGCGACATCATCGGCAAAAAATGTCTGGCCTTCCGCATCGGTAATGGAAACATTACCACTGGCAGTAACAATATCAGTGTCGGGATTATAGGTGACCTTATCGGCTTCCAGATAACGATCACCAAAATAAGCTTTGACATTGCCGGTAGCGACAACCGGGCTGTTTTCAGTTTCACGAGTGACATCATCAGCCTCAAAATAGACCTTTTCAACGGCCTGTTCCTGATGGTCCTGATTTTTTGATTGCGCATTTGCGGCAGGGGCAAGAAAGCCGAGAAGGGGAAGGCAGGCACCGGTTAGTAAAGCGGATATAAGACGCTTTCCGGTTGCTCCTCGCCGAGCGTTTTGAAGCGCAGGCATCAGAGAAGTGTTTTTATTTTTATTCTTCATCAGCCGTTAGTTTGTTCCCAAAAAGAAATCCATATCCCGAAAAGAAATGATCAATCGCCCAAAACTGGAGGCAGTTTAATTTGTAACCTTAGCCATCTTCCCGATAAAGCAAAAGGGTTAAAGAGAGCAGCAGCGCAAGAGCAACCGGGGTCCATGCGGCCAGCGCCACAGGGGTAATTCTGGCTTCGGCGGTGGCAGATGAAAATTCGGACAGAATGAATAGCAAAAACCCGGCCCCCAGTCCCATCAGGAGTAATTTGGCAGTGCCGCCGCCGCGAATGGGACGCATGGTGAAGGCCGCTGCTATAAGCACCATGCCAAGCAGGGTTAGCGGTAAGGCCCATAATTGATGATAGCGCAGCCGATAGTCGATGCTGGGCAGGCCAGCCTGTTCAGCCAGAGCAATAAAGCGCGGTAATTGCCAGATCGACATGGCTTCGGGCCTTGCGACATCTTCGCGCAAATCTTTTATATCAAAAGCGGAGGGCACCCATTCGCTGCGCCGGGGGGTTTTGTCTTGCGCTTGCAAGGTTTTGCGCCGGGCCTGAATAAGCTCAAACCCCTGATCACGAATAATGGCCTTATCGGCGTCCCAACGTTCAATAAAAACACCGGTTAAACTGCGCCGCCATATGGTTACATCCTGCAAGGTATTGCTTTGCGGATCATAGCTTTCCGCATGAAGGATAACGGCTGTGTCACCGTCTTTTTGGCGCAGCCATATCCCCCCTTGTAGCGACTTAAGTAGGGAGGCTTTTTTGCCGCGAATTTCGTTCTTGTAAGTTTCAGAACTGGCGCTCATTTGCGAGGCCAGAGGGTCAATGATAGTGACCATGGCAATGCCCAGCAAAACCGCGATTAAAGCGCCGGGGCCAATAATTCCCCATACAGAAATACCCGCAGAGCGCATCACCGCCAATTCAGAGCGGCGATTGAGCTGGTAAAAGGCAATCATGGTGCCAAACAACATCATGAAGGGCATGATGCCAATAGCCAGTTTGGGCGCTCGCAAAGCAGTAATGAAAAGAGCTTCCTTTAAGCCAGCCCCTTCAACATTTTCTACAAAACGCAGAGATTCCACAAGATCTATTAAGAAAATCAACCCGGCAAGACCGGCGGTGAGGCCGCCAACGGCAAAGATGATTTGCTTGCCCAGATAAATGGAAAGAGAGGAGATTTTCATATCGCCCCTCCGGCCCGATTTTTCTCGGCAAACCAGCCACGCGATCCGACCAATAGAACAAAGGCAATCATGCTGGCACCAAGCGGCCACGCATATTGAACAATATTAAATAGCGGCATGGAGGTTGCAAGATTTTGCCAGAAATAACCAAATACTCTGACCACAATGGCAATAACCACAACCCGCTGGATGATTTTGCTATAGCCAAAGCGGTTAAAATTGGTGCGTAACATCAAGGCAGAGGCGATCAATACAAAAAATAATGTATAAAGAGGCGTTGCTAGTCGCGCATGACCTTCGGCAATCAGCCTTTCTGCTCGTGCCTTGTCATAGTCCTTGGTCATATCCGGAAATAAAAGCTCATTGATATAGCGTTCGGTCTCTTCAAGGACCGGATTAATTTCCAATTTCTGATAATCGGTCATATCCACGGCGGTTTCGATGAAGCGAACAATCTCAATTTCGTCATCATTATTCAGGCGTTGAATATTGCCATTGGCCAGATGCAGGCGCGGACCATATTCGGAATTTCGATAAAGACCGCTTTCGGCCATATAGGTAACGGGCTTTTCCGGATCACGAAAATCATAGACAAGCAGGCCAAGAAACTGCCCGCCGGGGCGTACTTCTTCTGCATGCACCATGAGGCCGTCTATGGCCGTGGCAAATTCACCGGAACGAATAAGAGAGCGGGCAATGTCAGCGCGCACTTCGCGCACTATCTGTTTCATCTCACGATAGCCCCGGGGCATCAGATCGACATTGATCCATAGGGTAACGAGAGAGGCGGCAAATCCGAGAACCAGAAGCGGTCTTGCAATGCGCAATCGGCTGGCACCAGCACAGGCCATGACCGCGATTTCACTATCGGCCATCAGACGATTGAGCAGGTAGAGGGTTGTGGCCAGCACCGCGAAGGGGATGATCACCGCCAGCAGGCTAGGGATGATTAATATGCCGACCTGAAAGAATGACCATAGAGAGCCACCTTCTTCCACCACCAGATCGACCCGTTGCAAAAGCTGGGTCAGCCAGATCACCGCGCTGACGCTGATGGTAATCAGCAATAGCGGCTGCAGGCTCTGGGAGAAGATATAACGGTCGAGGCGGGTCACTTTTTCCTTCTGGTTCTATTTGGCGCTAAACCAGCGCTTTTTTGGGGCAAAGCCCGTTTACCCCTTTGCAAAGCCATGAGGGAGGTCGTAAAGTCCCGCTCGAATAGCATACTTGCTCGAAAACCAAAAGAATTCAGACCCTTAACAATGAGAAAATCTTCCAAAGAGGACCAATCTGCCATGAATGTAACATTTTCCAAAGCGGCCGCACCAAAAACCGGCGCTCTCGCCATTCCCGTGTTTGAGCGTGGCATGAAATCCAAGGGTTTTGCGGCCCTCGATAAGGCCAGTGGCGGCCATTTGACGCGCGCTGCCAAGGCCGGGGATTTTACAGGCAAGCAGGGGCAGAAACTGGTTATCACGAGCCCCGGGAAATTACCCAATTCTCATGTTATTCTGCTGGGGGCAGGCAAGGCTGGTGATTTGAGCCTGCTAAAAGCAGAAGATATTGGAGGGCGCACAATTGCTGCGATTTATCGCGGTCCGGTAAAGGCCGTAACCTTCATGTTGGAGGGGTTTGAGCAGGACGGGATGGAAATGGCGCAATTGCATGCGCATATTGCCTATGGGGCGCGATTGCGGGCCTATTCCTTCGATAAATACCGCACCACCGCCAAAAAGGAAGATCTGCCAAGTCTCAACAAAATCGCCATTAATTCACCGGAGGCGAGTGCCGTTCGGGCTGTGTTTGAGGATCTGGAAGCTGTTGCGGAAGGGGTGTTCATCACCCGTGATCTGGTTTCAGAGCCAGCCAATTTCCTCTATCCGGAAAGCTTCGCGCAAACCTGTCGCGATCTGGAAAGTCTGGGCCTTAAAGTTTCCATTCTTGGCGAAAAAGAAATGGAAAAGCTGGGCATGGGGTCGCTTTTGGGCGTTGGGCAGGGCTCGCGTCGGGAAAGCAAAATTGCTGTCATGGAATGGCGCGGTGGTAAAAAAGGCGACAGGCCGGTGGCTTTTGTCGGCAAGGGTGTGACCTTTGATACTGGCGGCATCTCCCTAAAACCCGGTCAGGGCATGTGGGATATGAAATTTGACATGGGCGGCGCGGGGGCTGTGACCGGTGCTATGGCGGCACTGGCCAAGCGCGGGGCCAAAGCCAATGTTGTTGGTCTTATCGGCCTTGTAGAAAATATGCCTGATGGCAATGCCCAGCGCCCCGGCGATGTTGTCACCTCCATGTCCGGGCAAACCATTGAAGTTTTGAACACTGATGCCGAAGGGCGCTTGGTGCTGGCTGATGTGATGACTTATGCGCAGGAAAAATACAGCCCCAAAATTATGATTGATCTGGCGACCCTGACCGGCGCGATCATCATTTCGCTGGCCCATGAATTTGGCGGTATGTTCTCCAATGATGAAGATTTATGCGCCGCCCTTGATGAAGCGGCCAAAGAAGTTGGCGAAGATTTATGGCGCATGCCGCTGACCAAAGCCCATGACAAGATGATTGATTCCGACATTGCCGATATGAAAAATATTTCCAATGGCCGCGCTGGTGGTTCATCGACGGCGGCGGCGTTTTTGAAACGTTTCGTCAAAGAGGGTGTCGAATGGGCACATCTTGATATTGCCGGTGTTGCTTGGGCGGATAAGGCCAAGCCAACCGTGCCCAAAGGTGGTTCCGGCTATGGGGTTCGCTTGCTGGATAATTATATCCGTCGCTTCCATGAGGGAGAATAAGGCCTCGCTCAAACTCTCTTGCGGTATTTTTAATCCGTGAAAAGCCGGACAGGGTGTGGAATATGACCGAGATATTATTTTATCATCTGGAGCGGGCGCGGCTTGAAAATATATTGCCGGACCTGCTGCAAAAGACCCTGCATAATAAATGGCGGGCGGTGCTGCGCGTAGGGTCGAGGGAAAAGCTTGAGGTTCTTGATGATTTATTGTGGCGTTATAATGATGAAAGTTTTTTACCCCATGGGCGTTCCGGTGACGCTGGCGATCATCCGATTTGGTTAACAGATGGCGATGACTTGCCTGATAGCCGAGACATTCTTTTTGTGGTGGACGGGGCGGCCTTTTCTTTATCGGAAATAGAAAAGCTTACCCGCTGTGTTCTCATTTTTGATGGCGGTGATAGCGATCAATTAGAAAAAGCGCGCACCATTTGGAAAAAGATAAAAGAAAGCCAGCATGACGCCACCTATTGGCGACAAAACACCAATGGGCGCTGGGAGAAAGCGGCGTGAAAGCCAGAAAATTTGCTAAAATCATTCGCGACAAAATTATCGAAATAGAAACATTGTCTGATGTGGCAGAGCAATCGCGCAGTGTTGTCGAGCTGGACCAGCAATCGGTCGGGCGGTTGTCGCGTCAGGATGCATTGCAACAACAGGCCATGGCCTTGGCCCAAGAAAGAAACCGCAAGCAGGAACTGGTTTTGTTGAAGCGGGCCTTACACCGGGCTGAATCTGGTGATTATGGCTTATGCGAAGAATGTGGCGAGGAAATCCCGGAAAAGCGCCTTGAAATTGATCCAGCCACCGAGATTTGCATTAAATGCAGAGATTGAGTAAATTTCCTCCCGGCCAGTATTTTGGCCTTAAATAAAGAGGGGAAGAGACTATGCCTGTAAAGAAAATGACTTTCGGCAGTCTGTTTAAAATTATCACCTGGAGTCAGATCTGCCTGTGGATTTTATTTGCTATATTTTGGACGGTGCTGGCTTTTGTGGCGCCGGAATCAATTAATATAAATGATGTTCAGGCTGAAAACACAATTGAGGCGTTGAAAGGCCTGCCTATCCTGTTTGGTGTGGGGGCGATGTTTTCTCTGTTGGCCGGTGGTTTGGGGGCTCTGGCGCTGAAATTGATTGGCGGGTTTTTGCCGCTTGGCGAGGTGAATTTCAAGGAATAGGGTGGAGCCCTAAGAGCTTTTGCTTTTCGTCTGTTTGATGAATTTACCTATTTCATTGGCAGCTTCCTTCGGCATGGCCTGCAATAGCAAATGGGCGCAATCAAACTCCACAACTTTACTATTGGCAGGTTTGCGGGGAAAATAATCGCCGGTGCCAATCACCCGGTCATGTCTGGCATTGATGATGAGGCTGGGTTGGGAAAGGGCCGCAAATCGATCGCTGACATCCACATGAACGCAAGCCTTGGTGCGGGCCTGCACAATTTCCGGTGATAATAACCCCATCACTTCTTCGATTTCTTCCGCGCTTGGGTTGTCTGCCCCTTGCAGAATAAACAATTTAGAAAATTCTTTTTGAAACGGCATGTGATTGCGCCACGCCGCCCCCATGGCCATCATGTCGCGAATGATGGGCGGGAAGGGCGTTTTGGCAAAAGTCGTGGACAGAACAAGCCCGCGCACTTTTTCCGGAAAAGCCTCAGCCAGCAAAATCGTCAAAGGCCCGGAAAAAGATTCCCCCAGCAGATAACAGGGCGCATCAATCTCATCGGCAAAATATTTGACCAGAAAATCATAATCCTGCGGACCGGTGCGTGGGATTATATGGCTGCGAGTGTCAATCTCCGGAGCCAGTGCCTCTTCCAGCCAGCCAAAAAACCGACTGGAGCCATCAAAGCCCGGAAACAAATGCAGGAGCGGTTTGGTCATTTTAATCCTTTATTGGCGCTGTGTTTGCGCGCAGCCATTTTTCTAAATGTTCAAATGTCAGTTCACCGCGATCATAAAGTCGGTTTAAAAATTTCCATGTGGCAGGGGCCGTGGCGGTAATATCCAATCCATTGATTTGCAGAAAAACAAAAGCCGCGGCAAAGGCTGTGGGCTTATTACCATCCATAAAGGGGTGATTTTGTGACAGGCTTTCCCACAAAGCGGCGGCTTCTTCAATCAGGTCTTTGTAATATCCGGTTTGCGGCCTGAACAAAGCGGCTTGCAGTTGGCCCATATCGCGAATTTCGGGCGTCCCCCCATAGCGCTCGACCTGATCAAAATGGATTGCCAATACATCTTCGGGCAAAAGCCAGAGGCGGCTCATTTGGCCAATTTCTTGTACAGCCCATCAAAGCGATTGAGGCTTTGCGCATAGGCTTTCTCGATGGCAGGGCGCATTTTCGCGCCATCACTTTGAGCGATATAGTCTTCCACCGCTTCTTCCAGAACCGATTGAATATGGCGCCCCTGCGATCTGGCTTTCGCTCTTAGCGCAGCCAGCAGCTTTTTATCCATTTGGGTAGAAAATTTCTCGCGCGCAACGCTCATGACGGGCCCCTTTTCTATCATCATGATACATCATGATAAAACCAGAAAAGTCAAGATTAGAGCCGGAACCGCTATCTTTGAACCATCTCATAAAAGCGTCGGAAAATATAAAAACTGTCCTGCGGTCCCGGCGAGGCTTCTGGATGGTGCTGCACAGAAAAAGCAGGGGCGTTTTTCAATTCAATGCCGGAATTGCTGCCATCAAATAAAGAGCGATGGGTGGCCATAACCCCGTCCGGCAGGCTTGCCTCATCGACGGTAAAGCCGTGATTCATGGAAACGATCTCCACCTTGCCGGTTTTCAAATCCTTGACCGGATGATTGGCTCCATGATGGCCTTGGGGCATTTTTACGGTTTTGGCTCCGGCGGCAATCGCCAAAAGCTGATGACCAAGGCAAATGCCAAAGACCGGAATTTTTGCTGACAATAAATGCTGAATAACTGGTACCGCATATTTTCCGGTGGCCGCCGGATCGCCGGGGCCATTGGACAGCACAACCCCGTCCGGCTTCATAGCTTTAATCTCGTCAAAACCTGTGCTGCCGGGGACCACGCTCACCCGAAAGCCCTCACTGGCAAGGCGGCGCAAAATATTCTTCTTCACCCCATAATCAATCACCACCACATGAGGGCCCTTGCCATCGCTCTGGCCAAAACCATGCCCCCAATGCCAGTCGCTTTGCTCATGGCTATAGGTTTTAGGGGTGGTCACCTGTGGCACTAGATCCATACCGTTTAATCCTTGCCATGCGGCGGCTTTGGATTGCAGGGCCTTGCGGTCAAATACGCCTTTTGGATTATGGGCAATAACGCCGTGGGGCATGCCGCTTTCGCGAATAAGCGCGGTCAAAGCGCGGCTATCAATGCCGGAAATACCGACAATGCCGCGTCGTTTCATCCATGCTGAAATATCGAGCTTGGAGCGATAATTGGACGGGGCGGTCAAGGGCGCGCGAATAATCGCGCCGCGGGCGGCGGTGCTGGCAGCGGCAGAGGCATTTTCAATGTCTTCTTCATTAACCCCGACAATGCCGATATGGGGAAAGGTGAAAGTCACCAATTGCCCCGCATAGGACGGGTCGGTAAGAATTTCCTGATAACCACTCATGGCGGTGTTAAAGCAAACCTCGCCCAAAGCCTGCCCGGTGGCACCAAATCCGGTGCCCTTAAAAACAGTGCCATCGGCCAGTACCAGCAGGGCCGTATGAAGGGTGGGGCTTTTATCTTGACTAAGGCGCATAAGGGCTTATCTGTCTTTTCTCTTATCGGTGGCGTAAATGGGTGGGGGCTATTTGAGAATCAAACGCCTCCAAGCAAATTGACGGGAAGCTATGCGATAGCGTTAACAGGGTCAAGAAAAGACGGGCTCTAATAAAACTCAACAAAAACAACACATTAAATTTACTTGCCCCCGCCGTCCGGGCGGCCAATACTCTATCGGCAGGAAAGCCTGCCCGTTCAAAGGAGTTGAACATGCTTGCAGACAAAATAAGCGCTGCTTTGAAAGCGGCCATGAAGGCCCGCGATGACAAATTACGCATCGCCACCTTGCGGCTGATACATGCGGCGATTAAGGATCGCGACATTGCAGCGCGCTCCCATGACCGCTGCTCTGGCCTTAGCGATGAGGAAGTGCTGTCGGTGCTGGTCAAAATGGTCAAGCAGCGCGAGGAAAGCGCAAAAATGTATGCGGAGAATAATCGCCCGGAACTGGCCAAACAGGAATTGGGTGAGATTGAAATCATCCGCGAATTTCTGCCCCAGCAAATGCCCGAAGAAGAAATTGAAGCGGCGGTCAAGCAAGTGATCGAAGAGATCGAAGCAACCGGCTTAAAAGACATGGGCAAGACCATGGCGGCGTTAAAAGAGAAATATGCCGGGGCCATGGATTTTTCCAAAGCCAGCAAATTCGTCAAAGCCATTTTGGGCGGGTGATGAGGCGTAGCGAATAGCGAGTAGTGAAGAGAAACAAACTCATCCTTAACTACCCCACATCACCAATATTTGCTCTCAATCTCCAGCCCCCCTATAACTGACCCATGCCTCGCTTCACCCCTGATTTTCTCGATGAATTGCGTGCCCGCTTGCGGGCCTCGGATATTATTGGCCGTCATGTGAAGCTGAAAAAAGAGGGCCGGGAATGGCGCGGCCTGTCGCCTTTCACCTCCGAGAAAACCCCGAGCTTTTTCGTCAATGACCAGAAGGCCCGCTATTTTGATTTCTCGTCGGGCAAATCCGGCGACATAATCGGCTTTTTGATGGATGTGCGAAAATTGTCCTTTGTGGAGGCGGTGACGCAGCTTGCCGAAGAAGCGGGGATGGAAATCCCCAAAGATAGCGCCGAGACCCATGCCCGCGCCGAAAAGGCCAAGGGGCTGATTGAGGCCCATGAGGTGGCCAGTCAGTATTTTCAGGACATGCTCTATCGGGCCGAGGGGCGCGAGGCTTATGATTATATCCGAAGCCGTGGTCTATCCGATCAAACCATAAAAAGCTTCGGCCTTGGCTATGCCCCCAATTCCAAAACCGCCCTGAAAGACCATCTCATCAATAAGGGCTTTGCCCCGGAAGTGCTGGTCGAATCAGGGCTTCTCATTCGGCATGAACAGCAAAGCCCCTATGACCGTTTTCGCAACCGGCTAATGTTTCCGATTTTAAACCATAAAGGCCATCCAATAGCCTTTGGCGGGCGGGCGCTTGAGCAGGGGGTCAAGGCCAAATATCTGAATTCCCCGGAAACACCGCTCTTTCACAAGGGCAATGTGCTTTATAATCTTGCCCGCGCCCGAAAAAATGCCGCCTCTATGGCCAATAAAGAAGACAGCGCCCTGATCGTCTGTGAAGGCTATATGGATGTGATTGCACTGGCCGAGGCCGGATTCGGCCATGCGGTGGCCCCTCTGGGCACGGCTCTGACCGAGGCACATTTGACATTGCTCTGGCGGGCCTGCGATGAGCCTTATCTATGTTTTGATGGTGACCGGGCCGGGCGCAGCGCGGCCTATCGCTCTATTGATCGGGCCTTGCCCCTGCTAAAGCCCGGCAAATCCCTGCGCTTTGCCTTTATGCCAGAAGGGCAGGACCCTGATGATATGGTGCGCAAGGAGGGGCCGGGGGCTTTTCGCGAGGCTCTAGGGCAGGCCAAACCATTGGTAGAGGTATTATGGCAAAGGGAAGTTGATAGCCAATCGCTGGAAACCCCTGAAAGAAGAGCGCTTTTCAAGCATGAGCTAAGGCGGCTGGTGCAGTCGATTACTGATAAAGATGTGCGCCATGCCTATGGTGGCTGGATTGCCGAAAGGCTGGCTGGTCAGTTTAGCGGGGCGGGCAATTCCGGCGCCAAATCTTCCGGCACTGGCTGGAAAGGGAAATGGCAAGGGCGCGACTTTCGTAGCAAATCAGGCTATGCCCCGCCCATTCTGGCGTCCACGGCCCTTAAGGCCAAGCTTGGCTCCGGGCAGGGCAAAACCACAGATAAAACCGGTGCCCGGGCCCGCGAGCGCCTGCTGGTGCTGACTTTACTCCATCATCCACAGCTTTTTGCCACCCAAGAGGCGGCCATTCTCGATTTGGCCCCGGAGGATAAGGACATGGCCCGGCTGCTGGCCTGCCTGATTGAGGCCCTGACAAATGAGCCAGAGCTTGACATTGAGGGGGTGAAACGCCACATCATGACTGTTCCGGCGTGCGCGGGTGCGATGGAGTCTTTGCTGAACGATCAGCAGCTCAAAATAGTGAAATTTGCCCGACCCACGGCGACACTGGCTGAAGCAGAAACAGGATGGCGTAACACCCTTTCCCTGCACCTTCATAATGGACTACTCAAAGTCGAGGCGGCTGAGGCTGCCCGTGAGGCGGTGCAGGACGAGACAGGAGAGGCCCATTGGCGCGCTGTGCATAATTATCGCATGGCAATCGTTGTTGATGGGAAGGATGATAGCGACCATTAAGTGACCGCCCCATAAGTCAGATCACATCGGATTTTTCAGGGATTAAAAGACAAAAAGCGCATTGGCAAAAAGGGAGACCGGCTTTGGTTTTTTAAATGCGCAAATATGAAATCAGCAGGCCAAGCTAAGCTAGCCAAAACGGCATCGCTCACAGAAGAAGAAACGAGCGCGGGAAATTAATTTTTAACAACGGGTAACGACAACTCCATGGCAACCAAGAAAACCACGGCAACCAAGGCGAAAAAAGCAACCAAAAAGGTAGCAAAAAAAGCGACCAAAAAGGTAACCAAAAAGGTAACCAAAGCTAAAAAAATTGGGGCGGAAGAGGCCGAAGGGCCGATTATTGATCTGTCCAATGCTGCGCTTAAGAAAAAAATTACGGCAGCAAAAAAGCGCGGCTATATCACCTATGACGAATTGAACAAGATGCTGCCGGAAAGCGAATTTTCTTCCGAGCAGATCGAAGATGTCATGGCCAAGCTTTCGGAAATGGGCATTAATGTCACCGAAGGCGAGGAAGAGGAAGAAGAGGCGACCAGTAAGGCGGTTGTCAAAAAGACCGAAACCGGCGTTACCACGAATACCAAGGAAGGCTCTGACCGGACCGATGATCCGGTGCGTATGTATTTACGCGAAATGGGCACGGTGGAATTGCTATCCCGCGAAGGTGAAATTGCGATTGCCAAACGCATTGAGGCTGGTCGCGAAACCATGATCCGCGCCTTGTGCGAAAGCTCTTTGACCTTTGAAGCGATTACCGTATGGCGCGATGAGTTACAGGAAGGTCGGGTATTGCTGCGCGATATTATCGACCTTGATGCGACCTATGGCGGCGGGCCGGAATCACGGCCCGACATGACCAAGCCGGAAGTGGCCGAACGGGTTAAACGCGAAGAAGAAGAACGCGCCGAAGCCGCCTCGGAAGATGAGGAAGAAGAAGATTTTGACGAAGGCGCTCTGTCTCTATCGGCCATGGAAGCGGAATTGCGCGAAAGCGTGATGAACACATTTGATGAAATTTCCGGCGATTATAAAAAGCTGCGTCGCCTGCAAGACATCATGATTGAAAACCAGTTGCAAGGGGGGGATCTTTCACCCTCGCAGGTGCGCCGCCTTAAAAAACTGCAAAAAGATATTGTTGAACAGGTCCGCTCTGTACGTTTGAACAATCAACGCATCGAAGCGCTGGTTGAGCAGCTTTATGACATTAACCGATCGCTCATGGGGTTGGAGGGCAAGCTGGTGCGTCTTGCTGACAGTCATGGCGTGCCACGGCAGGAGTTTCTTGATAATTATATCGGCAATGAGCTCGACCCCGACTGGTTTGACAACATCAAAAAACTTCCCGGCAAGGGCTGGAAAAATTTTACCACCAAAGCCGACAAGCAAATAGGAACTCTGCGCGAGCAGATCGGCATGTTGTCGACGGAAACCGGTCTCACCGTGCAGGATTTCCGCCGCATCGTGCAAACCGTACAAAAAGGCGAGCGCGAAGCGCGCATTGCTAAAAAGGAAATGGTCGAAGCCAATCTGCGCCTTGTTATCTCCATTGCCAAAAAATACACCAATCGCGGTCTGCAATTTCTTGACCTCATTCAGGAAGGCAATATCGGCCTGATGAAAGCGGTGGATAAATTTGAATATCGCCGGGGGTATAAATTCTCCACCTATGCCACATGGTGGATTAGGCAGGCGATTACCCGCTCTATTGCCGACCAAGCCCGCACCATCCGTATTCCGGTGCATATGATTGAAACCATCAACAAAATTGTGCGCACTTCGCGGCAAATCCTCCACGAAATTGGCCGCGAACCCACCCCGGAAGAGCTGGCGGAAAAACTCTCCATGCCGCTGGAAAAAGTGCGCAAGGTGATGAAAATCGCCAAGGAACCAATCTCGCTGGAAACGCCGATTGGCGACGAAGAAGATTCGCATCTTGGTGACTTCATCGAAGACAAAGGCGCGATCTTACCCATCGACGCGGCCATTCAGTCAAACCTGCGCGAGACCACCACAAGAGTTCTCGCTTCATTGACCCCCCGCGAAGAACGGGTGCTGCGCATGCGCTTTGGTATTGGCATGAACACCGATCACACTTTGGAAGAAGTAGGCCAGCAATTCTCGGTCACCCGCGAGCGCATCCGCCAAATCGAAGCCAAGGCCCTGCGCAAGCTGAAGCACCCAAGCCGTTCACGGA
>WFQB01000002.1 GCA_015487305.1 Parvularculaceae bacterium
AGGTGCGAAAGAAAGAATAGGTCGGCAATAAAGGCTTGCCGACAATCTGCTCGACCCTTGGGGTCAGCCCCCAAAGAAAAGTCATCATGGGCGGCCAGCTATAGCCATAAATCTCATAGGATTGTTTATGGCCAACCCGAGGCTCGGCAAGGGTCTTCGCGCCCACCTGTTTGATCAATTGCTGGAACTGATAAGTCATGGCTGCGGCCACTTCCGGCTGTAACAGGCTCCGCAATAGAACATGCCCCTGTTCGGTGTATTTTTTCTGTTCGTCTGTCATAAAACCTCTTTAGCACCGAAGCCCTGGCAGGGCTACTGGCGAAATTGTCGAAGAATGGTTATATCCCTTCCATGGATGATCTTTATTCAAATGATTTACTAGCCGAGGCAGGGGCCTTGCCGGAGGCGGGTCGCCTGCGGGCTGCCATGGCTACGGCGCGCAAAATGTCGCGGGTTTGTGGCTCGGAAATTTCGGTGGATTTATCCCTCGAAAAGGGGCGGGTCAGCGATTTTGCTATGCGGGTCAAGGCTTGCGCTTTGGGCCAAGCATCAGCGGCGATTGTTTCGCGCCATATTAAAGGCGAAAGCTCTGAAACCTTGCGCCAGATTCGCGATGCCATGTGGGCGATGCTGAAAGGCGAAGCGGATTTGCCAGATTTTTCCGGCTGGGAAGATTTACAAAAACTCAAACCGATCAAATCCTATCCGGCGCGCCATGTCTCGACCATGTTGATCTTTGATGCGGTGGTGGATTGTCTCGACCAGATAGAGGGTGAAGATCGGACCAAGCAACAGGCACATAATCATGACGAAGGCTGATAAAGCGCCAGCGCCTGCATCGCCCACAGTGCCGGCCCGGTTGGGCATTGCTTTGCTGCGGCTTTATCAGGTGACATTATCGCCCTTGTTTCATTTAATCGGTGTGCGCTGTCGCCATGGGCCAAGCTGTTCCAATTACGGGGTCGAAGCCATGCGCCGCCACGGGCTTTGGCGCGGCGGCTGGCTGACCTTGGCGCGGCTCTTGCGCTGCCATCCCTTTGGCAGTTCAGGATATGATCCGGTCCCGGAGCATTTGGACGATCATTTCTGGCAACCTTGGAAATATGGCGATTGGCGCTGGCACAAGCGCGGCTGACCAATATTCAGTGGCTGATTTTACACCCTGTTTTTCTGGCCTTGCCAGAGGGCGCCCTAACGCGATAGCATCATCGTTAATATTTGTGGTTTGGGACGGTTTTTGGGGAAGATTATGTATATTTTCAAATGGTTAGGGAAAGCCCTCTTGGGGGCGTCGGCGGCCTTATTGGTCAGTAATATGGCTTTTGCGGCACAAGAGGGTGATAATTCCATGCCCATGAATCAGTTGCCGCAAGGGGGATCAGAAATAAATCAGCTGCGCAGCACCGGTTTCATTCCTTTTTCGAAAACAGAACTAAAAGGCATTTTGACCGAATCCGGCTTTACTTTAGCTGGTGAGCAAAATTCCGATGATGGCAGCGGCACAGCCTATCTTACCCTGACACAGGGGCAGCCCTTTGTTTTCGTTTTGCAAAATTGCGAAGGCGATAGCTGCATGTTCCTGAAAATGGTTCATCTGATAAATATTGCGCAAGTGGGGCTATCTTTTAACAATGCTGAGGCGGCAGAACTGACACAATCTTTGCCCTTTGGCTATTTTGCTGTGGACAAGCCAAGCGATCCTTTAGAGCTTCATTTTGGCAGCCCCATGCTGATCGAATGTGGGCGTAATTGTCTTGTCAGTCGTATTGGCATGTTCGTGGCCAATGCCTCTGCCACCCATCGCGCCTTAAAATATTTGATTGATAGCCGTCGTAATTCTGCAAGCCTTGAGCCGAAAACGCTCGCCAATAATATTGCCCGTACCTATCATTATGAAACTTTGCGGGTCGAATCTGGCATGCGGGCGGCGCAGCTTACGGGCATGGATAATTTTCTGGGCTCCATGGCCATGAAGGCGAATTTTGCTCCAGCCGCGCTCGACGCTATTGATTTGACGGCCATGGCCACGGATCATGAGATAGGTAATCTGGGTGGCTTTTCAAATAGCGCCATGGCGGCGATGCCGGTAAGTCGCGGGCCGCTAACTATCAATGAAATTGTGCTGCCAATAGAGTTCAAACCGCTTTTCCCAAGCGAATAGTTTGGGTTCAGGGACTAATCCATTTGCGGTAAAGCGCGCTCAATAATCGCTTTGCAATCAATGCCTGTGGGTAAATCACCATAGAGATGGCCGCTATTTTCGCCAAGGCGGGCGGCGCAAAAGGCGTCGCTGACAAGGCTGTTGCCGGTCTGTATCAGTAGGGAAGCCTGCATGGCCAGCGCCAGCCTTTCCACCAGCCCCCTTGCGCGATATTCCAGATTATCAGTGTCCGCAAAGTCCTGTTGCAGTCCTGCTGTAAACTTGTCGAATAATTTATTTTCACCGCGCGTGGTCAGAATTTCTGCGAAATAAGCATCCAATGCCTCTGGCTGTTTTTGTAAAATCCGCAAAACATCAAGGCATTGCACATTGCCACAGCCCTCCCAAATGGCATTGATTGGCGCTTCGCGATAAAGCCGGGGCATCAGGCTGTTTTCCATAGTGCCACTGCCACCAATGCACTCCATGGCTTCATAGGCATGGCCGGGCGTGCGTTTGCAAATCCAATATTTGCCAATGGCAGTGCCAATACGCACTAGCAGCGCGGCCCGCGGGTCATTTCGTTCTTCATCCAGCCAGCGGGCCATGCGCATGGCCATCGCCATGGCGGCCTCGGCCTCCAAAGCCAAATCCGCCAGAACATTTTGCATCAGGCTTTGGTCAATCAGCTTTTTGCCAAAGGCTTTGCGATGGGCGCAATGGTGGGTAATTTGCGTCACCGCTTGGCGCATGCCGGCTGCAGAGCCAATCATGCAGTCAAAGCGGGTCAGCGCCACCATTTCAAGAATATTGGCAATGCCACGCCCCTCTTCGCCGATCATCCAGCCAAAGGCTCCGCGCAATTCGGTTTCGCAAGAAGCATTGGAGACATTGCCCATCTTGTCTTTTAAGCGAATAATTTGCAGCGGGTTCTTGCTGCCATCAGGGCGCCAGCGCGGCACTAAAAAACAGCTTAAATTTTCGGCCCCTTCGCTTTGCGCCAGCATCAAAAAACCATCCGACATGGGCGCAGAGACAAAATATTTATGGCCAACCAGCTCATAAGCCTCCCCCGGCCCCGATGGGCCAATGGCATAGGCTTTGGTGGAATTGGTCCGCACGTCACTACCGCCCTGTTTTTCGGTCATCGCCATGCCCATGCTTAGGCTGGTTTTTTCAAAATAGGGGATATTGCGGGGGTCATAGCTGCTATGGGAGATTTTCTCTTCCCATGAGGCACCAATATCGGGCTGTTTGCGCAAAGTGGCGATAGCGGCATGGGACATGGTGATGGGGCAGCCATGACCGGCCTCGACCTGTGCCATCAAAAAATTAAAAGCTGCCCGCGCCACATGCACGCCGGGCCCCGGGGCGCTCCATGGCATGGTGTTAAAGCCTGTACCCTTGGCGATGGTCATAAGCTGGTGATAGGCGGGGTGATAAGTGATCTCATCAATGCGGTGGCCATAGGGGTCATGGGTCTGCAGGACAGGTTTTTGGGCATTGGCCTCAAAGCCGAGCCTGATCCAATCTGCCGAGCCGGTCTTGCGACCAAAGGCTTGCAAGCCATCCTCGGCCCAAGCGGCCCCCTCGCGCTGAACTGCCTCTTTCAGAGCCAGGTCCTGCCCATACATGTCATAATCTTCCAGCAATGGCGGCTGATTTTCCACTTTGTGGGTGCTGGCAAAAACCTTCTCGGCCATAGGGTAATTGCTCATTTTTTGCCTCCTTCGCCATCCATGGCGCTGCCACCAGCTTTAAGGCCGGGGCGATTCGTCTCCTCCCCCCTTATCTAGGGGCTGGGTGGGTTTGAATCCAGCTTTTCCCCCGACAACGCCCCCTCTTGACCTTGCGCGCCATCTGGTGAATGTCAGACCTTTGCTTTTTATTGCCAAGGAAGGCCTCAACATCATGCCCAATATCACCCTGCCCGATGGTTCCGTTCGCAGCTTTGATGGGGCAGTGACGGGCGCGGATATCGCTGGCGATATTTCCAAATCCCTCGCCAAAAAGGCGATTGCGGTGAAGATTGACGGCGCTTTGGCCGATATGTCCGAAGTGATTGAGCACGATGCGGCGGTGGAAATAATCACCCGTGAGGGCGAGGATGCGCTGGAATTAGTGCGCCATGATGCGGCCCATTTGCTGGCGCAAGCGGTGCAGGCGCTGTTCCCGGATACCCAAGTGACCATTGGTCCGGTAATTGAAGATGGGTTTTATTATGATTTTGCCCGGGAGGAGCCTTTTTCCACCGAGGATTTCGCGGCGATAGAAAAGAAAATGGCAGAGCTGGTGGATGCAGCTTTGCCAACCCGCAAGACCGTTATGCCTCGGGATGAAGCCATCAAACATTTTGAAGATTTGGGCGAGACCTATAAAGCCGAGCTGATTAGCGATTTGCCTGAAAGCGAAGAGATCAAAATCTATTATCATGGGGACTGGCATGATCTGTGCCGGGGGCCGCATCTGCCGTCCACCAAACAGATAGGCAAAGCCTTCAAACTGATGAAACTTGCAGGAGCCTATTGGCGCGGGGACCATCGCAATCAGCAATTACAACGCATTTACGGCACCGCATGGCTTAGTGAGAAAGATTTAAAGGCCTATCTCACCCGCCTTGAAGAAGCCGAAAAGCGCGATCATCGCAAATTGGGCCGACAAATGGATTTGTTTCATTTGCAGGAAGAAGCGCAAGGCTCGGTGTTCTGGCATCCCAAAGGCTATGTGATGTGGCTGGCACTGGAAAATTATATTCGCCGCCGCTTAACCGCAGCGGATTATCGCGAGGTCAAAACCCCGCAATTACTGGATTCAAAATTTTGGCAGCAATCGGGCCATTGGGATAAGTTTCGCGAAAATATGTTTGTGGTGCCCGATGAAGTGCCGAATTTGGATGATGACGGGCCAATATTAAAAGGCGATGGCCGGTTGATGGCGATTAAGCCCATGAACTGTCCGGCCCATGTGCAGATTTTCAAACAGGGTATCAAATCCTATCGCGACCTGCCCATTCGCATGGCGGAATTTGGTTGCTGCCATCGCAATGAACCCCATGGGGCGCTGCATGGTCTGATGCGGGTGCGTCAAATGACCCAGGATGACGCGCATATTTTCTGCCGCGAAGACCAGGTGACCCAAGAGGCGGTTGCCTTTTGTGAATTGCTGCAAATGGTTTATCGCGATCTTGGGTTTGAAGACTTAGTGGTCAAGCTGGCAACGCGCCCTGAATTGCGTGCCGGGGATGATGCGGTTTGGGACAAGGCCGAGGCGGGGTTGGAAGATGCGTTGAAAGAGGCTGGTCTTGCCTATGATATTCTTCCCGATGAGGGCGCGTTTTATGGGCCCAAATTGGAGTTTCACCTCAAGGACGCGATTGGCCGTTCTTGGCAATGCGGCACTTTGCAATTGGATTTCGTGCTACCAGAGCGCCTTGATGCGTCTTTCATTGGCGAAGACGGCCATAAGCATCGCCCGGTCATGTTGCACCGGGCTATTCTTGGCTCTATGGAGCGCTTTCTTGGCATATTGATTGAAAACCATGCTGGCAAAATGCCCTTATGGTTGGCCCCAACACAAGTGGTGGTCGCCACCATTACCACCGATGCCAATGCTTATGCCGAACAGGCCGCAGATTTAATGCGCAAGGCGGGGCTTCGGGTGGAAACCGATTTGCGCAATGAAAAGATCAATTACAAAGTGCGCGAACATTCCAATG
>WFQB01000003.1 GCA_015487305.1 Parvularculaceae bacterium
ATCTTCTATGCGCCCTGCGCCGGGATAGCAGATAAGCCCATATTGCATGGCTGTATTTTTTATCCGTGCGGCAATTTGCGAGGGGTTTTTCAAAGGGGTTTTGCGGGCTTTATCGGCGACCAATTCAAGCGCCTGAAAAAATCCGCGCCCTCTTATATCGCCAATATTGGGATGGTCACCAAAAGCATTGCGTAAATTGTTTTGTAAGTTTGGGCCTTCCTGCCGCACCTTGTTGATTAGATTTTCCCCGTCAAGAACGTCAAGCACGGCAACCCCGGCCGCACAGGCATTGGCATGGCCCATATAGGTATGACCATGAGGGTTTTTCTTGCCGGTATGGGCAAAGGTTTCGGCAATTTTTGCCCGGGCAATGGTGGCCGCCAAAGGCAGATAGCCGCCGCCTATGCCTTTGGCGAGGGTAGTAATATCGGGGATAATCCCTTCTTGTTCAAAAGCAAAAAAACGACCCGTGCGCCCAGTGCCACACATGATTTCGTCAAGAATAAGCAGGATATTATGGCGATCACAAATCTCACGAATTTTCTGAAAATAGGTTTTGGCAGGGGTGACCGCCCCTAGCGAAGCGCCAACCACGGTTTCAGCCATAAAGGCGGCAATATTTTCCGGTCCTTCACGCAAGATGGCGGTCTCTAATGCATTGGCAGCGCGAAGGGCATATTCGCTCTCGCTCTCGCCTTGTTGTTGATGGCGATAGGCATAGCAGGGGGCGATGCGCGGCCAATCAAATAAAATACCCTCCATGCCAAACCGGCGCGATGGATTGCCGGTGAGTGATAATGTGGCAAAGCTATTGCCGTGATAGCTGTCTTGGCGGGTTATGATTTTGATTTTCTTGTCCTGCCCATGGGCGCGCCAATAGCGCCAAGCAAGATTAATTGCCGTCTCATTGGCTTCGGATCCGCCGCAAGTGAAATAGGCATGTGCCCCTTTTTCAGGAAATTTGGCAGCCAGTTTTGTGGCCAATTGCTCTTGCGGGGCGTTGGTGAAAAAGGCCGTATGGGCAAAAGCAAGATCATCGGTTTGGAGATGAATGGCGGTCAAGACGGCAGGATGACCGTGGCCGAGACAGGAGACCGCTGCTCCGCCGCTCATGTCGAGATATTTTTTGCCCTGATTGTCCGTAATATACATGCCACGAGCGCGTGCCGCGACAGGATATTCTTGATCAAGATCGCGATAAAAAACCGATCCCATAATTTGCCTGTTAAAAAGCCCCGCTTGCCCAACAAATGCTGAGTTTTTTCAGAAATATAGCATAAGTCAAATTTTTATAATTGAGCCAACTATAAACATAGCTTATAGCTGCTTTCATGAATGGGCGGCAGATTGAAATATTTTCTATGGTCATGAAGACCCGGACCGTTTCTGAGGCCGCCAATCGCCTTGGTGTGTCGCAACCGGCGGTCACGGCCAGCATCAAGCAGATTGAACAGGCGATCGGATTCAGCCTGTTTCATCGCAAAAGCGGGCGGTTGCATCCCACGCAGCAGGCGCGGCTTTTAAACCGTGAGGCTGAGCGGGTTCAGGATGCTTTGGCGATGTTTCGCAATCTTGCCCATAAAATGCATGAAGATTTGACCCATCGCCTGTCGGTGGCGGCTCCGCCATCCCTTTGTCACGACCTTTTGCCAGAGGCCGTGGCGCGGCTGATGGGTAAAACCAAGGATTGTCTGATTGATGTGACGATCCAGCATCACGCCCTGATCCTGCAGGACATTGCGTCTTCTACCGGACAAAATAATCTTGGCTTTACTTTTGGAATTGAGGACAGCCTAAATCTTGGTTCCATAAAACTCGGGCAGGCTAAAATTGTCGCGCTGGTGCCGCGCCAATGGGGTTTGAACAAAAGGGGAGCGTTATCCATCACCAGTTTTGCCGATAGGCCCCTGATTGGCACTTTTGCCGGGGAGCCTCTGAGCCATGCGGTGGAAGCCATGTTCCATGCGGCCAAGGTGGATATTGACTATAGCATTCGTATTCAAAATCATATTTTCGCCGCTGACCTCGCCAGCCGTGGCATGGGGGCGGCGATTATTGACAGCCTGACGGCAAGACATGTCTTGTCGGGGCCACGGGGGGCGCATCTTGATATGGTAGAAATTAAGGAAGCACCAATCCTGCCGGTGCTGGCGGTTTATTCTTATGAACAGCCTTTAAACGAGCATGCCAAAAGCCTGATCCAGTTTTTCCGCGAGGCGTTAAAGAGCTATACTATCTAGGCCTATTATCTGGGTCTGGCATTGCTGATGGCCTGATGAATCTCAAGTCCTGTCATCATTTTATGAAAACCATCATCGCTGAGCAGCCTGCGCAAAGCGTCCTGATCCTTGACCAGATTAGTGAATTTATCGCGGACCTTGTGGTCATTGAGATCAAGATCATACTCTTTCACCCAGTCGAGAATATCATCGCAATCATAAATCTGTTGCACCTGCTCGGCGTGATAGAGAAGCAAACCACCCAAAGATGGCGGGGGATAATCAGGCTTCATGCGCATGGTCCGGACCATCTCATAGCGCCCATTGCTGATAGTGCAGCGATAGTGGTCGGGCTCGTCAGCGGGGGATGTCTCCAGCGTCAGGCCTGCTTCACTGATGGCGGTCTCGATAAAGTCAGTCATGGAGGGCAGGATAGGGCCTTGTGATGGATTACGCCAGTTTGCAAATCTTCGTTAATAATCAATGGGTTAATGTGGTTGGCGTGAGGCTGACAAGAGAACAGGTCAGATATTACCCAAAAGCCTGTTTTCGCGAGAGGCCAGCGGGCATTGCCTTTTCGCATTTCTTATCCGAAAACCGTTTCCCCTTCATGGGAAGTGTTCTAAATGTCACAAAACCATCACGCCGGGGCCGTTATCGGGTCGTCTTTTGGTCTTATCTCCGGGGGTAAGATGCCCGGAACAAGATGCTTGGAATTTGAATTTAAAGGATTGAATTTACATGGCCGTAGAGACGCCGCTTTTGGATCAGGTCATCGTGCCGGAAGATTTGCGCAAGCTTGAAGTTTCGCAATTGCGCCAGCTTGCCGATGAATTGCGCGCCGAAACCATTGATGCGGTTTCGCAAACCGGTGGCCATTTGGGGGCAGGGCTCGGCGTTGTCGAACTGACCACGGCTATCCATTATATTTTCAACACGCCGGATGATCGGCTGATCTGGGATGTGGGCCATCAATGCTATCCCCATAAAATTCTGACCGGACGGCGCGACCGTATTCGCACTTTGCGCCAAGAGGGGGGCTTGTCCGGTTTTACCAAGCGCTCTGAAAGTGAATATGATCCATTTGGGGCGGCTCATGCAGCAACCTCGATTTCCGCAGCTCTTGGCATGGGCGTTGCCCGCGAGATTGAAGGCCGTGACAATAAAGTTATTGCGGTAATCGGTGATGGCTCCATGTCGGCGGGCATGGCCTATGAGGCGATGAATAATGCCGGCCATATGGGCAAGCAGCTAATCGTTATTTTAAACGATAATGATATGTCCATTGCGCCGCCCACCGGGGCCATGTCGGCCTATCTTGCTCGCGCCGCATCGTCCGGCGTTTATCAGGGCTTTCGCAATTTTGCCAAGCAACTTGCTAAGATTCTGCCCAATGCGCTTTATGAAAAAGCCGCTATGGCCGAAGAGTTCACCCGCGCCATGGCCA
>WFQB01000004.1 GCA_015487305.1 Parvularculaceae bacterium
AATATAATCAGCAATGTCAAAGTGATGAGCGCCGCAATAATCTCGCCATGGGCCAGCAACACCATCAGCGAGCCCGTATTCACAAAACTCGCCAGCATGGCCGCGAGCACCAATCCCAAAGCCAGCAACACCCGCTCCATAACCATGGGCGGTGCCAAAGCGCTAAGCAGCAATGCTCCAAAAAGTGCTATCAAGCCGGGCGCAAAGAACCATAAAACATTGCGCAAAATCTCGCCAAACCCATTACTGTCCCCCGCTCCCGCCAGCCCGCCATCGGCAAACGCATAAGCAGACAATCCGGCAATGATAAGAATGATCACCAGCAAACGCCGATGGACCACAAATAATCCCGGTGCTGTCATTGCAAGCATGGGGGGCACTTCCTAATTACCTTGGCTCACCAAGGGCGAGCGGTTTTAAGCGTTGCCAACTTCCGGCAAGTCAATTTGCAAAATCGCCATATTAAAATCATAGGATATTTCGCCATCTTCTTCATCACGAAACAAAACCCCGATAAATTCATCCCCGATATAAACTTCGGCGGAATCATCCTTATTGGGGCGCGCCATAACCTTAAGCGCCGGATCATTAAAGCGCTGGCGCAAATAGGTCTGTAATTGTTCAATCTCAGAAAGTGTCATGGGTCTTGCCTTAAAATTTTAAATTTCGCCTCTGGCTTTGCTCTAAAAAGCGTCTACAAAGAAGTTTTGCGAAACAGATAAAGGCCGCAGGGAAAATGCGGCAGGTTTTGGAGACTTTTATGCAACCCTTCGCCGCATTTGCCAAGCTGTCCTTGAGCGCCATGACCGGTATTTTAGCCCTCACGCTCATAACCGCCTGTGGCTCTGAGGAGCCAAAATCTGACCCGGACAGCACTGCCATCTATTTGAAAACCAATGGCGCAGAGAAATTCCTGATTGAAGATGGCTGGGTGCGCCCGACCAGTGGCAAAATGAGCGCAGCCTATTTCACCCTGACCAATCTTGGCCAAGACGATAACGCCTTGGTTTCGCTATCTTCTGACAAAGCCAAAGCCGTCGAAATCCATATGTCAGAAATGAAAGACGGCAAATCGACCATGCGCCAAATCCAGCAATTGCCTGTTGCAGCAGGAGAATCAGCGCTTCTCGCCCCGGGCGGCTTGCATATCATGCTAATAGGCCTCGAGGCTCCCCTTGCTGAAGGCGATGCGGTCGATTTTACGGCCCTGTTTGAAAATGGTGAGACTTATCAGTTTCAATTGCCCGTGCGCGCCGCAACCAGTCCATAAATTTTGTAATTTACAGGCAAAAACAATAAGATAGCGCATGGTGTGTTGGTTTGCGGCGCTCAAAGGCCTCATGCCTTATCATTGCCATCTCATCGGGCTAGACTACCCCTTCGGACATCTATCAACCCATGAGAGGACCCCCTATGAAAAATTCAATATTAGCCGCGCTCATGGGGGCTGGTGCCATCTTACTGACCTTGCCAATGACCGCCTTGTCACAGGAGACAGATAGCGAGCCAGTGTTGACCAAGGCCGACCATATGCGCACCTTGACCAAAAACTGCTTAAAAACCGGCGTTTACAAAGATCGCAAAGACGCGCCGCTGATTTGCGCCTGCGGGGCCGGCTATATGGCCGCCGCCTTGCCAGAGCGCCAATATGCCATGATCGCCTTATTATCTGAAGCTGGCCTTGATGGCGAAAAAATGTCCCGCATCATGGGAGCCATGGTTAGCGAGGGCATTGCCAGCAAAGATGAAGTGCTGGAGGCGGCGACATTAATGGTCACCGCCGGAGAGCAGGCCGACAAGGTTTGCATTTTCCCAAAAGCGGAAGAAACCAGCAGCCTTCTCGACGGCTCATGGCAGCAATAGGTCCCTAACCACGCCAGTGATTGGTCATGGGGAAGCGCCGATCGCGACCAAAATTGCGGGTGGTAATTTTCGGTCCCGGCGGTGCCTGATAGCGCTTATATTCCGCCACGAATAAAAGATGCTGAATGCGCTCAACCAAAGCACGGTCAAAACCCCGCGCCACAATATCGCCAACACTCGCCTCTTCTTCCACCAGCCCATGCAATATGGCGTCCAGCACCTCATAGGGCGGCAGGCTGTCGGCATCCAGCTGATCCGGGCGTAATTCCGCCGTTGGGGCCTTGGTGATAATATTGTCCGGAATGACCAGCCCGGCAGGGCCTTTAAGCCTCATGGCCGCCGGGTCCGATAATTGATTGCGCCAGCGGCACAAATCATAAGCCAGTGTCTTATAAATATCTTTGAGCGGATTAAACGCCCCGTTCATATCCCCATAAAGGGTCGCATAGCCAACCGCCAATTCAGATTTATTACCGGTAGACAATAATAAATGCCCGAACTTGTTGGACAGCGCCATCAACACCACACCGCGTAAGCGCGATTGCAGATTTTCTTCGGTCAGGTCCTGCTCATGGCCGGTAAAAGCCTCCCCCAAAGCCTGCTCCATAGTCAGCATGGATGGGGTAATATCAATCACCCGACAATCAACGCCCAGTTTTTCAGCACAGTCAGACGCATCTTTCTTGCTCTCATCAGATGTATGGGGCGAAGGCAACATCACACAATGCACATTGTCCGCCCCCAGAGCATCAACCGCCATGCTTGCCACCAAGGCTGAATCCACCCCACCGCTCAAACCCAGCACCACAGAAGAAAACCCGTTTTTGCGCACATAATCACGCAAGCCCAAAACGCAGGCGCGATAAACCTTTTCCTCTTGATTCAAAGCTTCGGCCATTGGCCCGGCCACACAATGCCAGCCATCATTTTGGCGCTGCCATTTGGTAATAAACACACCTTCTTCAAAACGCGGTGCGCGCATTTCGATCTCGCCTGATGGGGAAAGTGCAAACGCGCCGCCATCAAAGACCAGTTCATCCTGCCCGCCAATCTGATTGACGAACAGCAATGGCTTACGAGTTTCCGCAACCCGCCCCTTGCCTTGTGCAAAACGCTCGCGCTCTGCGGTGTGACGAAAAGGCGAGCCATGGGGAACGATGAAAATCTCCGCCCCTTGATCGTGCAAATGCGCGGCGGTTTTTTCAAACCACATATCTTCGCAAATCATCAGGCCCAGCTTCACCCCGCGCCATAAGACGACATCCCCTAAAGGGCCGGGTGTAAAATTTCGTTTCTCATCAAACACACCATAATTGGGCAGTTCGACCTTTTTGCGCAGGGCCATGATCTCGCCCCCATCCAAAAGCAGCACCGCATTATATATCCGGCTACCATCCACCCATGGGATGCCGATAATCATCGCCGGACCACCATCATTGGTTTCAAGCGCCAATCTTTGCGCTTGTTCGCGGCAGGTGGTTAAAAATGCTTCAAGGCGCACAAGATCTTGGGTCGGATAGGCCGAAAGACATAATTCGGGAAAGACAATCAAATCCGCCCCTTGCGCCGCCGCATCTTTGCGGGCGCGGGCGATGCGCTTGGCATTATCGCTAATCGCCCCCAAAACGGGATTGATCTGGCCAATGGCAATAGTGAGATTTTCTTTCATGAGAGGTTTTTATCCATCAAAACCCGCTTTGTCATGAGATTTTCTCGCCTGACCATTTTCCCCCTTTTCCTGGTCGAAGCGTCATTATGCAGATCCAAATTGGTCTTAGAAAATAAAAACCCCCGACCCAAGGGCCGGAGGCTTTTACACATACTAAACTTTGGGGTCAGTTTAGCCTTGGAGGTTGTCTTTGTCGCTGGCACGATTTTGCCAGTCAGATTTAAACTTCTCAAATTCTTCGCGGTCACGGGCACGGCGCAATTCCTGCACATATTTGTCAAATTCACGACGCGATTCTTCAAGCTTGCGGCGCTCTTCATCAAGACGCTTCAACTCGTTCCGGCGCCATTCATCAAAGGCACTATTGCCAGTGGTTTCATTGCGGCTCGAATAGGCGGTGCCATCAAAAGCTGTTTTAATCTTCTCGCTGGCGGTATTGGCCGCACTATTGGCGCGCTCTTTGACATTGCCCCAATCGGAAAGATCAAGCCCCCATTCATCGCCCCAAATCATATAGGCCAGCATGAAAAGACCGATTGGCCAAAACACAACAAAGCCGACGATCATCAAAAGAATATTGAGCGACGTCCATGCGGGTCGCAAAGCAGATTGCTTGGAATGTGTTGAATTCATGAGTAAAAAAACCCTCCTCGATAGATCCTGTTGGTTACCGGGTTTAACCAGAACTGACCCCAAACCCGCAAAAGCACGAAACAGCCGCGCCTCGCTAAAACAAGTGGGAATTTGCCCCGGTCATTTCAAGATAAACTCCCAAAAACTGGCGTTTTTTTAGAATATCCCCCCTTTTCATGCTGGAATTTCAAAGCTTTGCACCCCATAACAAGGATCATGTCTGGCCCTGATAACAGTCCCGAAACGCCCCCTGCCGTCCTCAAAGGCGCAGCGCTCATCGCTGACGAAGTCTCGCGCCTGCCGGAAAAACCCGGGGTCTATCGCATGATCGGCGAGGACAAGGCGGTGCTTTATGTAGGCAAGGCGCGCAATCTGAAAGCGCGGGTTTCAAGCTATACAAAACCCGAAAGCCAATCCAATCGCATCGCCCGAATGATCGCCGAGACCCGTGAGATGGAATTTGTGGTCACCGTTTCTGAAACCGAAAGCCTGCTGCTGGAAGCCAATCTCATCAAGCAGTTAAAGCCGCGCTTTAATGTTTTGATGCGCGACGATAAAAGCTTCCCCTATATCCTCATCGACACCAGCCATGACATTCCGCAATTAACCAAGCATCGCGGCGCGCAGAAAAAAAAGGGTCATTATTTTGGCCCATTCGCCTATGCGGGGGCCGTCAATCGCACTTTGAACACGCTGCAAAAAGCTTTCCTGCTACGCTCCTGCGCTGACAGCATTTACGAAAACCGCGCCCGCCCCTGCCTGCTCTATGAAATAAAGCGCTGCGCCGCCCCATGTGTCGATCTCATCTCCAAACAGGACTATCTGGCACTGGTCGAAGAGGCAAAAGCCTTCCTTGCAGGCAAAAACCGCGATATTCAAGAACGCCTCGTCAAACAGATGGAAGCGGCCGCCAAAGCACAGGATTATGAACGCGCCGCCGGCTTTCGCGACCGCATAAAAGCGCTGGCCGCCATTCAGGAAAGTCAGGACATCAATACATCCTCCTTTGGCGATGCCGATATTTTCGCCATTCACGCCGATGGCGGGCAGGCTTGCGTGCAAACCTTCTTTTTTCGCGCCGGACAAAACTGGGGCAATCACTCTTTCTACCCGCGCCACGACAATGATATCCCCATGCCGGAAATTCTCGACGCCTTCATGGCGCAATTTTACGACAAGCGCGAACCGCCCAAACTCATCCTCACCAGCGAAGAGCTACCCCATCGCGACTTGCTGGCCGAGGCCCTCTCTTTGCGCACAGGCCGCAAGGTGGAAATTTTAAAACCCCAACGGGGTGACAGAAAATCCATCACCGATCAGGCCCGCATGAATGCCCGCGAAGCGCTGGGGCGTAGATTATCTGAGACATCAAGCCAGCAAAAACTCCTGAAAGAACTGGGCAAAACTTTAGGCATGAAAGCCCCGCCGGAGCGCATTGAAGTGTTCGACAATTCGCATATTTCCGGCACCAATGCGCTGGGTTGTATGATTGTCGCCGACCCGCAAGGCTTTTGCAAAAACCAATATCGCAAATTTAAAATTCACGACAAAAATATCTCCCCCGGCGATGATTATGCGATGATGCGCGAAGTGCTGACGCGGCGCTATGGGCGGCTCATGCGCGAAGAAAATCCCGGCTCGCCCAATTGGCCCTCCCTCATCGTCATTGATGGCGGCGCGGGACAATTATCGGTGGCCAGACAGGCAATAGAAGATTGCGGCCTCGCCCTTGGCCCCGATGGCGAAGCAGGCGAGATTATGCTGATAGCCCTTGCCAAGGGCGCAAGAGAAAACGCCCAAGGACAAAAGCGCAGTGACCGCACCATGAGCGCCGTGGGCGAGCAGGTTTTCATTCCCGACCAACCATCCTTCACCCTGCCCCCGCGCTCGCCAGTACTTTATTATCTGCAACGCCTGCGCGACGAAGCCCACCGCTTTGCCATTGGTGCCCACCGCGCTGCGCGCAAAAAACAGGCGATCAGCAATCCGCTTGATGAAATTTCCGGCATCGGCCCGAGGCGCAAAAAAGCCCTGCTCCACCATTTCGGCTCAGCCAAAGCGGTCACCCGCGCCAAAAAACAGGATTTGCAAACCGTCGAAGGCATCTCAGCCGCCATGGCAGAAAAAATCTACAACCACTTCCACGGAGAATAGGAAACGACAATAAAAGAAACCAAACTCACAACAAGGATTCCTCCCCCGCCTCATCTAAGATCTTGCCTGCCCCCGCAAGAGGCGGGGGTCGAAGGACGGGGGAGGTGCGA
>WFQB01000005.1 GCA_015487305.1 Parvularculaceae bacterium
CTCCCGGATGCAGGAAAAGGGCTGGAGGTCAAGGGCGACAAACCAACAATAAAGAAACCAAGCCCCCCAACTAAAATAAATTTTAATGGAATAATTCAAAGCTTATAGACGTTTACCTTCTTAGATGGTGGGACTTCGCAAGTTTAACTCTGGCCGGAATAACCCCCGGCCATAACCTATGAATCGGGGAACACCATGATGAGAACCTCTTTAACCATTGCCCTTGCCGCTGCCGGCCTTGCCGCCATACCGCTGCAAACGGCGCTTGCCGCCGACAAAACCTTTGAAGTTTCCGCCAACGCCCTCGCCCTCGATATCCAAAGCGAGCTGCGTTTTGATAGCGCTACCCTTGGCCAAGGCACGCTGATCAATTTTGAAAATGATCTAAACCTTGATTCAAGCAAAACCACCTATCGCTATGAAGGCCGCCTGCGCCTTGGCCGTAATCATGTCTTGGAAGGCAGCTATATGGATTTGTCGCGCTCCGGCACCGGCACCCTTGCGCGCAGCCTGCAATTTGGCGACCAGACTTATAATATCGCCACTACTGTTGATTCAAAACTCGACATAAATTTCTATCGCTTCGCCTATAGCTATTATTTCATCAATCAGGCCAATCTAGAACTTGGTGCCGCCATTGGCGTGCAAGTGCCCGATATTGACGCATCGCTGGTCGACACCAATACCAATATAAGCGAGGCCTATAGCGGCACTGTGCCAATCCCAACCGTTGGCCTGCGTGCCAATGTTTCGGTTTTGCCCAACCTGTCTTTGCGCGGCAGTGCCGATCTGTTTTCGGTTTCAGTCGGCGATTTCGACGGCTCGCTGATGGATGTTTCCGTCAAAGCCGAATATAGAATTCTCGACACGCTCGGCATTGGCGTTGGCTATAACAAATTTGACATTGATGGCAGCCTGCAAAACACCAGCGAAGACTTCGCCACCAATCTAAACTATGACGGCGCATCAGTGTTTCTCAATCTCAGATTCTAAAGTTCCTGCACCAAAATAAAAGGGTGGATTACCCCTAGCGGCTAATCCACCCTGTGCAGGACTGAAACTCAATTCTCAATTCTGAAACTCATCATCGTTTCCATCCCCGGTATCTCTCTTGGTTCACCAGCTTCATTGACCGGCGGTGTATAGCGCCATTTTGCCAGCGCTCTCCTGACCACATTATCAAACACCCCTTCCGGCCACGCTGCAATAATTTCAACATCCTTGAGCCGCCCTTGTTCGGAGATGGTAAAAGTAACGAGGGTATACCCGAATGACCCCCATGCACCCGACGGATAATCCGGCGGTTCACGATGGACCACACAGCTTGATATTATTTCCTCCCCTATTGTTTTTTCAAAGCAATTTTCCTTCGCGTCTTTGTTGGGCTTTTCAGGCCCCTCCAGAGTCAAAGACCTTGCCGCATAACGCGCAGAAGTATCCGCATAGCGATAACGACCATAGGTAGATTGGGTAATCAGAGCATCTTTGCCAAATATTTTTTCACGAATTTCAAATGATAAATTATAAGCTTCTGCCGCCTGCTCCCAATCACGCGCCGACTCATGAATCAACCCATAAAGAAAATGCCACGTCGCCAATGTGTGATGGTCTTCCCCATAAGCAGCAACCAGAAGGGGCCATGCTAAATCAAGATATTGTTTTGATTTTTTTGTAAGCCTCGAGAAGTCATCATCTTGCTCAACAAGCCTAACTTTCCGGGGCAAGGTCGCTTGCGCTAGTCCGAGATAGCTCTCCCCCAAAATAGAAGAGATTTCCGCATCATAAGGCGCGGATATGACCGACAAGGTTTCAACTGTTTTAAAAAATGCCTTTTTGGATTTGGCTCTTTGGTCCCGGCGAAAATGCACCTGCCCCAAACGCATCTGGCAAATCGCAAGATCAATGCGGGCTTCGTCTTGAAAGTTAAGCAATATTTCTTCACATTTCTGCAAAGGCTTGATGGCCTTTTTAAACTCCCCCCCACGCAACAACGCATCCCCATAATTGGACGCAATAAGGCCGGTCTCTTTCTTCTCATCCCCCCATTCCTCAAGCGCCCGCTCATAGGCCATTTTGGCATAGGTAATGACAGGCTCAATCTCGCTGCCGCCCATGGCTTCCTGATAGCGCTGATAGGCCCAGATGGTACTGCCATCATCTTCATTTTGCGCAAAAGCCCCCGCCAGCAACAAGGCACAGACCGAAAAAACGGCAAGAATATTTTTCATTTGGAGGTCCCCCCAATAACAACACCCAAAGCGTCGCAAAAAATGGCACGATTTTCAAGTTTATTATTCAACGGGGAATGACGACAGGCAAATGACTGCCTATTCGCAATTCTCAAAATCCTGCGCGTCAAGGCTTTGCTGGCGGCATAGTCTCCCCAAGAAACGCTTTTATTTGCTCATAAAC
>WFQB01000006.1 GCA_015487305.1 Parvularculaceae bacterium
GCGCGGCACAGACGAAATATTTTCCGGCTTTCCGGGCCCGCTTGCGCAAACAAGCGATCAATTCGCGGCGGCAGACCGGACGCCCCTAAAATCCCCGCCCCTTTGGCGATATTCATATAGGCTTCATTGCCATAGACGACCACGCCATCGACGGTTGTCACCAGACGCGCATCCACATCCACATTTAATATATCTTCCGCAAGACCAAGCGGAAAGAGAACATCCTTACCCGCCAATTGCACCGCATTAGCCCGCGAGACCCCGCGGGCACGACGAAATAAAACGCCGGTCAGTAATAAAGGCGAAAACGCTTTGGTCATGCCGCCAATCAGCAACAAAGAGAAAAAGATTAAAATCCCGCCGGACAGCACGAGCAGGCTGACCCAATTGGCGCCGCCTGCAAAAACCGCATAGAGCAGGCTTAAAATAACCGCCAACACAATCCCCCAGATAATCCACGGGGTCATCACCTCAAGCGCACGACCAAAGGGACCAAGCCCGCCAATGTGTATTTCCGATATATCATCGCCCCCTCTTAAGTGCTCCTTGCCAGCAGGGCGCTTAGATACACCAGTTTTCTTGGGTTTTGCCTGTTTGGCGATCTCATCAAGCTCTTCGGGCGAAAGCACATCATCTTCTTTGCCAGAAGCCTGTTTGGGGCCTTCAGCCTGTTTTTCTTTTTCCGCCTCGTCTTCAAAGAATTTGTCAAAGGCCTGCTCATCATAGACCACATCGGGGTCAATTTCTTCCGGAGACAGGAAATCCTCTTCGGACACCTCCTCCAAAACATCCTCAAAGGCCGCATCAAAGCTCTCTTCAGCGCCAGTTTCAAAGGTGTCACCAAAGGTTTCTGGTGCTACGGAATAAGCATCTTCTTCCTGTTTACCGAAGAATCTGCGGGGCTGTTTTTTTGCACTCATGCTCTTGGCTTTCAACGGATCATCGCCATGTGTTAGTTTGACCCGACAGGCTGGCGGTGTTCGCTACATTTTACCAGTGCGAAATGCCCTCGCCAACGCTTCTTTTGCGGCGCAACACGCCACAACAAAAAGGACCCAATATGGCCGCCAGTAGGACAAACCCTTTGCAAAAACCGACCAAAACCACCAGTAAAAAAACTGATGGACCAGTTAAATTCGGCCTTGCTTTGGGGTCAGGGGCGGCGCGAGGCTGGATCCATGTCGGCGTGCTGCAAGCGCTTGATGATCTCGGCATTAAACCGGATGTCATGACCGGCTGCTCAGCCGGGGCTTTGGTCGGCGGCGCTTCTTTATTGGGCATTTTGGATGAGTTCAAACAATGGGCCCGCTCTTTAAGCCCGGTCAGCGCTTTGGGGGCTTTTTCCTTCCAAATGGCCCGGGGCGGCCTCATCAACCCCGAAAACGCCTTTAAGGCTTTTCGCGATAATGACCGCCCGATTGAAGACCTGCCCATTCCTTTTGGCGCAGTAGCAACTGATTTGGGCACTGGCCAGGAAGTCTGGTTGACCGAAGGCTCAACCCTTGATGCCGCCCGCGCCTCCAGCGCCATCCCCATGCTTATCCACGCCGCCCCCTGGTCTGATGCTGATGGCGCTCATTGGCTAGTGGATGGGGCGCTCACCAACCCGGTGCCGGTTAATCTTGCCCGCGAGCTTGGAGCCACCCATGTGCTGGCCATTGATGTCAATCCGATCTCGCGCACGATTGAGCGCTTTAAACCATCCCCCTCCCATGAGGTTGTCGCAGTCAACGATGGCGCCCCATCAAAACTGCCGGACAACATCCCCGCGCCAGTGGCAAAACTTATCGCTGATACCCAGCGTTTCATTGACCGCCAGCGCAATATGGCCCTGCAACGCCTCCACGCCAAACCCCATTTCTTTGAAACCGCTCTCGCCACAATGGATATTGTTCAAGCGCAAATGGGCGAAGCGCGGGCGCAATATCAAAAACCCGATTTGCGCCTGCTACCCGATGTCAAAGGCCTAACTCCTATGTCCTTTGACAAGCATGAAGAAATGACCCGCGAGGGCTATGATCTGATCATGAATAATCAGGATAAAATTATACAGCTTGTTAAAGGCCAAACGCTCGCTGACAAGACTATGGCCGAAGGGTAAAATATCAACTAGACTAGCCCCCATGCATATTCTCTCGATCACCGCCCCTTTTGCCGCATTGGCCCTGCTTGTCAGCGCCTGCAATCCCCCTGAACCAATTGATCCAATCATTGAACCCGATCCAATCGAAAATGATTTGACCGAGCGCGATGCGTTTTTTGGTAATGTCATGGCCTTATGCGGCAATGCCTATGCAGGCCGTGTGGTCAGCACCGATGCCTCCGACAAGGATTTTGCCGAGGCCAATCTCATCCTCCATGTGCGCGATTGCAGCAATGACGAGATCCGCATGCCGTTTCATGTTGCAGATAATCGCTCGCGCACCTTTTTGCTGAGCAAGACCGAAACCGGTCTGCATCTGCGCCATGATCATCGCCATGAAGATGGCAGCGAAGACGCCGTCACCCTTTATGGCGGCAAAACCGCAAAGCCCGGCACCAGCTTCCGGCAGGAATTTCCCGCCGATGATTATTCCAAAGAGCTGTTCCTGCGCGAGGGTCTGGATGTTTCGGTCGCCAATATCTGGGCCATGGAAGTTCACCCGGACGATTTCTTTGCCTATGAGCTCAGCCGCCCCAATCGCTTTTTCCGGGTCGAATTTGATTTAACCAATCCAATACCCCTGCCGCCCCCTACATGGGGCGCGAAGCCTGTAACCGGCAAATAATCAAAAACACCCAATAATTACAGTCAGATAACGCTGTTTTCCTGAAAGCCTGCAGATCTTGCCCCGCCTCAAAAAAGCGTGGCAAAATATTCTCTGAAAAAGCAAAACCCCACCCCTTATATCACCCAAAGTGTAATGCCCAGCTTGGTTTCAACGAAAAGGCGAAAATGTCGATTACACTTTCGCAACAAACGGAAACCTTGTAATTATACTTAATCTGGCATTAACCAAACTAATGACCTATGGGGTCACGAAATGCACCCCTTTAATGCCCGCCAGAGACCGTCAGGCTTTTAAGGGGTAAAAGCGGGGCCAATGATAAGCGCTTAAAAACCGCGCATATATGAGGAAAGCCACTAAAGCCACGAAGGGGCAGGCACAGCATAAGCCGGGTCCTTAAGATTAAAAACTATAGATTATATAAGAGAGAAAACCATGTCACACTCTTTGCGTAAAATCCTACTAACCACTGCAGCAATTAGCCTAACTGCCCTTCCGGCACTGGCCCATGCTCAAAGCTCAGTTGATGCACTGACCGATGAAATCGTCATTGTTTCCACTAAGAAAAAGAATGCTGAAAATGTGCAGGATGTTCCCCTTGCCGTTAGCGCCTATGGCGATGCCCAGCTTGAAGCGCTGAAAGTGCGCAATCTGGAAAGCCTCGCCTATTCCATGCCGAATGTGTCGCTAGACCAAATCGGTACTGCCAAAGGCATTGCCAATTTCCAAATTCGCGGCCTCGGTATTAATTCATCCATTCCTTCCGTTGACCCAACTGTTGGCGTGTTCGTTGATGGGGTTTATCTTGGCGTCAATAATGGCGTTGTTCTCGATAATTTTGACCTCGACTCGATTGAGGTTCTTCGCGGACCGCAGGGCATCCTGTTTGGCCGCAATGTCACCGGCGGTGCCGTTGTCATCAATACCAAAAACCCATCCAGTGAATTTGGCGGCGAAGTAAAGGTCGCGGTTGAAACCGGCCTCAACAAATATGTTCAAGGCTATGTCACCGGCCCGCTCGGAGATCGCATCGCCGGTAAGCTTGCCGTCTATTATAACGAAGATGATGGCTGGTTTAAAAACTATCTTGGCGGCCCAACCCTTGGCCAACCGGATCGCTTTGAAGAATTTGGCGCGTCCAAAAGCATCATTGTTCGCCCGTCCTTGCGCTTTGACCTATCCGACAATGCAACGCTGGTTGCCAAATATGAGCATGGCGAAGTGGATGCCCAAGGCCCGGCAGCACAAAACACCGGCGGCTTGATCGTCGATTACCCACGCGACAGCTTCCTCTTCTCCATCAATGAAGAAGGTGACTTTGCCGCTGATTGGGATCAGGTGACCTTGCGCACGGATATTGATGTCGCCTTTGGCGATGGTCGGATTACCAATATTACCGGCTGGCGTCAGTTTGAAAACACAACCGTGTCAGATATCGACTCAACCCCATTGGAGCTTTTCACAGCCCCCACCCATTTGAAGCAAGAGCAGCTTTCCAATGAGTTGCGCTATGCTGGTACGCTGGGCCAAACCGATATTTCAGCCGGTATATACTACTTCCAACAGGATTTCGGCTATACAGAAATTCGTAACCTGCTGGGTGGCGCCTTGAACTTCTATGGCGGTGGCAAGCAAGACCAGAAAACCTATGGTGTCTTTGCACAAGCGGACTTCCCCATTCAGGAAAACACCAAGCTGATTGTTGGTGGTCGCTTTACAAAAGAAGAAAAAGACGCACGGATCGCAACCCTCGTCCTGCCAAAACCAGCCTGTTCCGTTGTCGAAAACACCTGCCCTTATGATTTTGTCCAAAGCAATTCATGGAACAATTTCTCTCCTAAGCTCGCCATTGAACACACTGACAGCAATGGTGATCTTTGGTATGCCTCTTATACCAAGGGCTTTAGAGCAGGCGGTTATAACTTCCGCAACACCTCTTTGGAGCCGGATCCCAATGATCCAACCCAGCTGCGCTACCCACCAAACTTTGACGAAGAAACCGTCAATGCCTTTGAGGTTGGCCTGAAACATACCTTGGATGATAATCGCGGCTATCTCAATTTCGCAGTGTTCAGCAATCAGGTTTCAGACATGCAGTTGGAAGGTAACTTCCCAGACGCTCTGACCGGTGTCGCCCAAGTGATCGTCAATGCCGGTGAAGCCAGCATCTTTGGTATCGAAGCCGAGACCCGCTACCGCGTCACTGACAGCTTCATCCTCACCGGCAGCATTGGCTGGATCGACGCTAAATATGACAGCCTTGATGTCGACCTCAATGCCGATGGTAATATTGATGATATTGACCTTGGCCTTGACCTCACCCGGGTGGCTCCGCTGACTTACAGCATCGGCGCACTTTATGAGCGCGATACAACCTTTGGCCTCCTGACCAGCCGTATCGGCCTTAATCACCGTGATGGCAGCGCCTATACCTTCAACAATAACGGCCAATTACCAGAGGCTGATATGGTTGATGGCTCCATCACCCTGTTGACCAGAAATGACAGCGTCAGCATCTCGCTTTATGGCAAAAACCTGCTTGATGAAGTGACCATTGGCGGTGATACACAATTACCACCGGCTCTCGGCCCAGCACCCCTCGGCGGTACATTCTCGCCGCTTAATAAAGGTCGCGTCGTCGGGCTTGAAGCAAAATATTCTTTCTAAAAGCTTCAAAAACAATTTTAAAAGAAAAGCCGCCGGAGAAATTCGGCGGCTTTTTATTGGAGCGTTTCCAAGATAGGTGCGCCTTCAGGAAACACCGCCCTCATCCTGAGCTTGTCGAAGGACGGCGGCTTTTTATTGGAGCTTTTCCGCGACAATCAGCGCGGCAATTCAATTTCAAAAACCGTGCCCACAGCACTGGTTTTGGCAAGGCGCAAACCACCCCCATGCGCAATTATGGTTTCATGGGCTATTGCCAGACCAAGCCCTGTGCCGCCCTTCCTCGACGAGCCTTTAAACGGTATAAACAAATCTTCGCGGGCCTCTTCAGGCACGCCCGGCCCATTATCGCTGATATGGATCAATATTCTGTCGGCTTCTTCTTTCACACTGATGATAATCATGCCTTGCTGATGATCCGCCCCGCGCAAAGCTTCAGCAGCATTGCGCACAAGATTGGCCATGGCCCGAAAGAAATGGGTGAAATCCGCCCGCAGGGTCACATCGGGGGAGACCTCATTGACCAGACGAATACGCGGTTCCTGACATAAAAGCGGATTCAAACTGTCATCCACCTCTTCGACAATATCAAACAGATTAACCTCTTCTAAAGATATATCCTCGGCACGACCATAATCCAGTGTCGCCCGAGACAAAGCCACCGCCCGGTCCAGCGCCTGCACCAGACGCGGCGCCAGCTTTTGCACACGCGGATCATCGCTCGCCATCAACCGGTCCGACATGAGAACCGCACTGGTTAAAACATTGCGCAAATCATGAGAGATTTTAGAAACCCCCTCGCCCAAAGTCGCCAGCCGTGCCCGCTGCTTCAAAGACGCTCTTATCTGCGCCTGCATTTGCGCCAATACTTTTTCTGCATCCCCAATCTCATCACGGCGCAAAGAGGGCTGCATCATCCGCGAGGCATCTTCTGGATGTTCTTGAAAATCACTCATATTCTTGGTCAGCCGCACCATGGGCCGTACCAATATGGCCATTAGAGCAAAATATAAAACCGCCGCCGCCATCACCGACACAAATAGCGATAACCAAAAAATAGACCGCGCATAGCGCCATAATTCCAGCCGCATGGGGCGGCGCTGAATCACCATCTCTACCATGACATCTTGCATATTGCTCGGCCTGCCATGAATAAGCAGATAGGCATTATCCCGCGAAAACATCATGCCGAGCGCGTCTGTCACCAAATCTAGGGGCGAGGAATTCGCCAGATCCACATATTGCAGACGGTTGGAAATTTCCGGATTAAGATCAGGGGCCAACACCAATTGGCTGCGCCCTTCATTATAAACACTAACCCCTAAAATATCTGCTGTAGACAAAATATCCCGCACCCGCTCCGGGGTCATGGATTCACGCGGCGCAATTTGCATGGTCAAGGCAGAAAGATGCGCTGCGTCCAATCGCTGCTGCAAAAGTTGCGCCCGATGATTGGCCACCGACGGAATAAAGATAACAATCTCCGCCATCAGCACCCCAAAAACGGTGACCGCCAAAAGCTTGAACGGCAAACGATGGCGCGGCTCCCAAAACCTACCCCATCTTCCTGACCGAGAATTTTCTGGCTTCTCCACGCGCACCCATTCCTGTTTAATCAAAAATCGACAATAGCTTTATCAGGGTTTTGGTCTTTTGGGAAAAAAGTGCTGGCGTGAAATAAGCCCCGGCAGCGCGCTTGGAAACCTCTCCCAAAGTTGGATAAGGCGCAATCATATTGGTAAAAGCACGAATTTTAAGCCCATTGGCCAAAGCCAGCGCCCAAGGGCCGATTAAATCTCCAGCATTTTTGCCAACAATCGACGCCCCCAAAATCTTGCCCCCCTTGCCAATCACCAGTTTAACCAGACCATTTGTGGCATATTCCGCCTGCGCCCGGTCATTTTCAGCAAAGGACCAGCGGGCAATTGTGTGTTTCAAATTCTGGCTCTTGGCCATGTCTTCGGTAAATCCCACATGAGCAAGCTCCGGATCCGTATAAGTAACCCAAGGGGCAATATGCTCTTTATTCTTGGTCGGCATTTTGAACAAAATATTCTGCACAATAACACCCGCATGATAGCCAGCCACATGGGTAAATTGTCGCCCGCCGGCAACATCGCCCGCCACAAAAACGCGCTTATTGGTGGAGCGCAAGCGCTGATCGGTTTTGATACCGCGAGGAGAATATTCAATCCCCGCCGCTTCAAGGTTTAACCCGTCAATATTGGCCCGCCGCCCGGTAGCAATAAGCAGATGCGAGCCGGTGAGCTTCTTTTTCTCTCCGCCGCCCTCAATCACCACTTCAATAGCGCCATTGCTTCCACAGGCTTCAACAACCCGCGCCCGCTCTTTAAGCACAATACCTTCATCAACAAGTTTCCTGCGGATAACATCCACCAATTCCGGGTCGTCTTTGCCCAAAATTGTGCCTGTCTCCACCAATGTCACCTTTGCCCCCAAACGGTGATGGGCTTCGGCCATTTCAACGCCAATCGGCCCACCGCCGACAATAATCAAATGATTGGGACACTCTTGTAAGTCAAAAATATTTTCATTGGTAAGATAGGCCGTCTCATCAAGACCATTGATCGGCGGCACAAAAGGGGACGATCCGGTCGCAACGACAAAATGCTTGGCACGAATATGATATTCCCCCGCCGCCACTTCGCGCTTGCCCGTAAAGCGCGCCGCTTCGCGAATGACCTTAACCCCAAAACCTTCAAACCGTTCCTGACTATCATTGGGTTCAATCGCGGCAATCACTTTATGGACATGGCTATGCACTTTTAAAAAATCTATCTCCGGCGCGGCATTGGCAATACCAAATTTTTCCGCGTCCCCCATGGCCTGCGCCCGCTTGCCCGCCGCCAGCAAGGCTTTGGACGGCACACAACCATAATTCAGGCAATCACCGCCCATCTTGCCTTTTTCAATCAGCACAACTTTGCGGCCAAGCTGCGCCGCCCCCGCGGCAACTGAAAGCCCGCCCGATCCAGCCCCGATAACACATAAATCCGTATTTATTTTTTTGACCATGAAGCTTCCCTTTTACGCGCTCGGTTTCTTGCCGAAAAAGCGTTTGATGATAATTGGCAGCAAGGCCAAAAAGACGAGCCCCACCATGGGCAATAATATGGCTGGCTGGGTTAGAATGCCGCTCAAGGGCACATTTTCCCCGGCATCAAAAGCCGCGCCAATCCCGTCCCCAATCGAAACATAGACAAAGCTAGCGGGCATAATGCCGAACAAAGTGCCAATAAAATAATTACGCGGTTTCACCCCCAAAAGCCCGGCAGCAATATTCACCGCCCAAAACGGAAAGGCCGGCACCAGACGCAGTAAAAACATGTAGGAAAGCTCATCATCACGAAAGCCCTGCTCCATTTTTTTGATGAAGCCACTGGCTTTATTTTGCAAAAACCCGGCAGCAAAGTTTTTGGCAACAAAGTAAATAATCATCGCCCCCAATGTTGCGCTGATAATCACCGCGCCAGTGCCTGCCCATAAGCCAAACAGAAAGCCGCCAAAAATCGTTAAAATGGAAGAGCCGGGAAAAGAGATAGCCACCGCCGCCACATAAACAGCAGAGAACACCAGCAAGGCCTGCCAGAAGTTCTGATCCCGCCACGCCAAAAGCTGTTCACGATTTTCCCGCAAAGCATCAATAGAAAAATATTGTTGCCACCCCATGGCAAAGAACAAAGCCAGCGCCGCGCCAATGATAAGAACCGGCCATAATCGCGACAATAAAGATTTCTTTTTTGTCGCACCGCTCTCATCGGCTGCGGGTTGTAATTTGGTCATAGCGCACCTGACAGGGGCAGAACCCCTTTTCCTTTGTTTTAAAAAATTTTTGCTTTTATTCAGCGTCGTTCAAACGCCAATCATACTCATAAGAATCAATATCGGTTTTGCCCGCCAAAGCCATTTGCAATTCCGGCGCGGCATAATGGCGCAAATGATCGACCACATCGCGCTCCTTGCGACCAAAATCGGATCTGAACCAACGATAGAGGGAGGACACTTTCAGCCGCCCCCGCTTCAGGCTGACACCACGGGGCGAATTGATATAGGCGCTTGCAGCCTTGTCGAGATCCATATCAAGGGTCGAGCCGGAATAAGGCCTCTTTGCCAGATTAGGACAACCGATAGAGGCGCAATTCACCGCATAATGCACCCGCGGCTCATTCCAATATTGGCGCAAAATCCCGTGCTCAATATCATCCAGCGAAAGGTCGCGACCATTAACCCGCACGACATCGCGCTTCCACGGCCCGGCGCGAAACCCGGTGCGAATATCGCGAATCGAGGCTATCGGATAATGATCAAGAACGATCTTCACCGTCACTGCATTATAAAGATTAACCCAATAGGCAAACGCCTCATCGCCTCCAAGCCGGGTTGGGTCAATGGCTTCAAGAGAGGCAATATAGGCTTCCAGAGACGCTCGGTCTTCCGCCGTAACCTTGCCATAGGCGACACGGTTTAACCCCTCCTCATCACTCACCACATAGCGCTGCAAAAACGCGCCCCAGACCCCATGGTCCACGGGCTGCTTAATCTCACCGGAATAATAAGCAAAAGCGCTATCATTGGCGCTGGCTGTGTATGGCACCGCCATCAGGCTAAACGCATAAAACCCGAGCGCCATAAAAATAATCGCCCAAAACCGCTTCAGTGGTCGCTTCAAAGACCGCCCGAAATCATGACGGGCAAGCACCATCACATTTTCTTTTCTGGTTGAATTTTTCATTTGTCTTCATACCCCCCACAGGCATTGTTCATTTCAAGTCTTATCTATCGTCCTTGGCGCTCTTAAACGCATCATCTTGCACATTGATTGCGGCCAAATCACGAAACCCTTTATCCAAAGCTTTAAATCAGCCATCGGCATTTGGGCACTCACTTCTATGAGAGATGGGGTGTGTAACCCTCACATTCCATCACACTTGCGTATAAATGGTGGGGCCGGACCCCAAAGACACACCCGAATCGATCTTCGCTGATAATAGCACAAAATGCTGCTTTATGCCGCTTTTGCCCCGGCAAGGCTTGACGGCCCCGCATTGCTCGCGTATCTCCTGCCTTCCTTTCTCGCTAAGGGGCATTGCCACAAAGCAAGAAGCATGAGTTTTCCTATATAAATCAAGGGGTTGATCCCATGAAACGTACATTTCAGCCAAGCCGCCTCAAGCGTAAACGTCGTCACGGCTTTCGCGCCAGAAAAGCCAGTGTTGGTGGCCGCCGCATATTGCGTGCCCGGCGCGCCCGCGGTCGCAAAAAGCTGTCTGCTTAAACCTTTTTACGAGTCGCCATTAACTGTCTGATTTAATTGTTCATTTCAGAACAGCCCCGAATCAAAACCATGACAGCAATGTTGACCAGAAAAACATCCGGAATTGAACAAATCCGCTCTTTGCGCAAAAGGGCGGATTTTTTGCGCTTGCGCCATCCCAAATCTATTGGCGGCTATTTTGTCCGCAAACCCGCCTTTTTGCTGCAGGCGGCCCCTCTTTTCCCCAATGAAAAAGCCGTTTTTCTCGGCCTGACCGTCACTAAAAGGCAGGGCAATGCGGTCACCCGAAATCGCATAAAACGCCGTTTGCGCGCCGCCGCCCATGCCCTGCTTCCCCTTCATGGCCAGTCCGGCTATGCCTATGTTCTGATCGCTAAAGGGGAAGCGGAAAAAACCAGCTTTCAAACTTTGCTTGACGATTTGAAAGCAGCGCTATTAAGCCCTTCCCGAAAAGTGGGCACCGGTTTTCGGACTAAGAAGGGCGCTGGATAAAGCCCTTCCCGAAAAGTGGGCACCGGTTTTCGGACTAAGAAGGGCGAAAAATAAATTACTAGAGCATTTCCGTGTTTCCCCGGAACACGGAAATGCTCTAGTAAGCCCTAAGTGAATGCGAATTGCCTTAAAGGGAAAGACCAAAAGACGAAAAGCCGCCCGATTGGCGTGACCAACAAAATGAAAACGACACTGGATTAATTCATGGACCGTAATTTTATTCTCGCCATCGCATTATCAATGCTGGTTTTTCTCGCCTTTGACTTTTTTGTCTTTGGGCCACAACGCCAAGCCATGCAGACCCAAAGCGCTGCCGAAGCCGAGGCGAAAAGCCTCAATAGTCAGGACCCGGACCTGTCCCTCGGCACACCCGAAGAGCTGGGGCTTGATCGCGATGCTGCCGTCGCCAAATCTGTCGCCCGGGTGAAAATTGAGACCCCGGAGCTAACCGGCTCCCTCAATCTCACCGGCGCGCGCCTTGATGATCTGACCTTGAAAAATTTCAAGCTAACCCTTGATGAAGACAGCCCGTCGCTTGTGTTGTTAAATCCGGCCCTGTCGGAAAATGCCTTTTATCTACAATCCGGCATTGCGGTAAACGCCAAGGCTGGTAATCGCGCCCAATGGCAATTGACGCAAGGGGATGTTTTGACCCCGCAAAGCCCCATCACCCTAAGCCGTGAAGAAGATGGGGTGATGCATGATTTGAAAATATCCGTCGATGACAAATTCATGTTCACCTATGATTATCAGCTGCGCAACAATACCGACGCAGAGATCATGGTTAAACCCTATGCCCTGACCCGCCTTGAGGGCTTTCCAGACCCGACCTTCATTCGCGGTGATAAAAGCAAAGCCCGCTATAATGACACCTTCATCATGCATGAGGGGCCAGTAGGGGTTACCGATGGCAAAATGTTCCGTGAAAAATTCAAGAAATTTGTCAAAAAAGGCAAAGAACTATCAAGCGCAGGCATTGGCGGTTGGGTCGGCCTGACCAATAAAAACTGGCTTGCGGCCATCATCCCCCCGCAGGACCAAAGCTTTACCGCCAGCATTAAAAATCTCGGCACCACAACCGCACCTGTTTTTGGCGTGCAGTTTCAAATGGACAGTCAAAGCCTGCCGGCCGGACAATCCTTTAGCTTCCAATCGCATATTTACGCGGGTACAAAATATGTGGAAACCCTGCGCAGCTATGAAGCCCCTGCCGATAAGGGCGGCCTTGGCATTGTCGACTTTGACAAGGCAACCGATTGGGGGAATTTCTTCTTCCTGACCCGCCCCATCTTTAATCTCTTGCATTTCTTTGCGGTGATGACCGGCAATTATGGTGTCGCCATTCTATTGCTGGTTCTGGTCCTCAAGGCCCTGCTCTTCTGGTTCGCCAATAAGGGCTATGAGATGACCGCCAAAATGAAAAAGGTCCAGCCCGAACTAAAGGCCCTGCAAGATCGTAATAAAGACGACAAGGCCAAATTACAGCAGGAGATGATGGCGCTTTACAGCAAGCATAAAATCAATCCGGTGGCAGGCTGTCTACCAATTCTCATACAAATGCCGATCTTCTTCTCCCTCTATAAGGTGCTGTTCATCACCAATGAGCTGCGCCATGAGGGCTTTTTATGGATCAAGGATTTATCGGCGCCCGACCCAACTTCAATTTTCAACCTGTTTGGTCTGCTACCGTTTGAGCCAACCGCCCTGCCCGTGGTCGGCCCCTTTGCCTCTATCGGCATTCTGGCAATTTCCATGGGTGTTGCCATGTGGGTGCAAATGAAACTGAACCCGCCCCCCACCGACCCGATTCAAGCACAGGTTTTCGGCCTAATGCCCTTCATCTTTGTCATTTTATTCGCAAGCTTCCCGGCGGGTCTGGTTCTATATTGGTTCTGGAACACATTTCTCGGTGTTGTGCAGCAATATTTCATCATGAAGCGCAATGGCGTTGATGTGAATCTGCTGGAAAATATCAAGCACAGCTTCCAGAAGAAAAAACCAGCCGCCAATGATAATAAGTAAGTTTGGAAATCGAGGGTGTCTGAAACAGGCTTTACCGATGCACAAATAGAAGCCGCCCGGATTTTATTTTCCGGGCCTTGCGACTTCATGCTTGGGGTTGTCGCCATAGACGGCCTGCCGCCGGATGATCGCGTTGAAGTCGCCTTTGCCGGGCGCTCTAATGTCGGCAAATCCTCGCTCCTAAATGCACTGACCAATCGCAAATCTCTGGCCCGCACCTCCAACACGCCGGGGCGCACCCGCGAGCTTAATTTCTTCGCCCTTGGCGACAAGCTCCGCCTCGTGGATTTACCCGGCTATGGCTATGCGCAAGTTTCGCGCAAACAGGTTTCCGGCTGGACCAGCCTGATTAAAGACTATCTACGCGGGCGCCCCTCTTTGCGCCGTGTCTTTGTGCTGATTGATTCGCGCCACGGCCTAAAACCCAAAGACATTGAAATCCTCGATATTTTGGACATTGCCGCCGTGCCCTATCAGATTGTCCTGACCAAGACCGATAAAATAAAACTCCAGGCCCTTGCCGCCATCAAGGAAAAAACCCAAACCGCCATTGCCAAACGCCCGGCGGCCCATCCGGTCATTCACGCCACATCTTCTGAAAAGAAACTGGGCTTTGAAAATTTGCGCGCCGATATTGCCGCCCTGATCGAAAGCTAAACACAAAAACCCGCCACAACGGGCGGGTTTTTCATTAGAATAAAAACAACAAATTATTGTTTTTGCATTGGCTGCAACACTTGGTCCGGCGCCAGATTAAAGCGACGCACCCGGCGATCCATCAAAGAGCGCCAATTACCCATGGACATCATAGCGGCATGAATAACCGGCAGCAGATTTGATTTGCGCAATTCAAGAAACTTTTCATCAGACAATTCATTGAGGCGCTTTTCTTCCACATTGACATATTGCGCAAAAGGCTGCGGCTCGCCACCTTGCGGCGTATATTGCGCCACTTGGGTTGTCAGCAAATCATATTCTGCAAACTTTTTAGCAAAATCAATGGTGACCATGCGATCGCGCTCATAGGTGCGACAAAAATCCATGGCCTGCGTCATCGCTTCTGAAGGCTCGCCACC
>WFQB01000007.1 GCA_015487305.1 Parvularculaceae bacterium
AAAAGCGCAGCGGCGCGATCTCCTTGCACCCAGATATCTTCGCCCACATGGCGCTCCAGCAGGGTGATGTGATCGGCGGCGAGGGCTTTTTCCGCCAGTGTTTTCATAATCGCGGCCCCCGCCTGATCGCCAGAGACATGAATGATGCGGCGGCGATTATGGGCAGCCTCCCGGCCAAATACGAGATTGCCATCCCCATCGCGATCAAAGGGCACGCCCATGGCAATGAGATCATCAACCCGTTCTGGTCCTTCATTGGTTAGGATTTCAGCCGGGGGTAAATCAACAAGGCCCGCGCCCGCTTCAATCGTGTCTTGCAAATGCAAAGCAGGGCTGTCGCCTTTGGCCTTGGCAACCGCAAGCCCACCTTGCGCCCAGGTTGAAGAAGAGCCACGGCCAAGAGGCGCTGCGGTGATTATGGTAACGGGCAGGGGGGCAAGTTTCAGCGCCGTGTAAAGCCCGGCAATGCCCGCTCCGACAATCAGCACGCCATCATTGGGCAGGGCTATTGTTTCGATATTATCAGCCATGCAGGCTGCTTCTCGGATCGATTTGCGCGAAGGATTCAACGGCCAGAACCTCCGGACTGCCAGTTTGATTATAGGTTGACTGGCCTTTGGTCAGGGGTAGATCAATCATCCGCTGCACCGCAAGGCGGGCTTTTTCTGCGATGGCTTCATCGACAATAACTTCATGGCGCATGGTTTGGAGCGAATGAAGGATTTTTGCCAAAGTGATGCGCTTCATATGCGGGCACAAATTGCACGGGCGGATGAAATTTACATCGGGGTTTTCCAACGCCACATTATCCGACATGGAGCATTCGGTAATGAGAACCACGTGTTTTGGCTGATTGTCTTTGACATAATTGCTCATGCCAGAGGTCGAGCCGGCAAAATCGGCTTCTTCCAAAACATCAGGCGGGCATTCGGGGTGGGCGAGAACAATGACGCCGGGATTACCGGCGCGAATTTCGCGGATATCTTCCGGGGTAAAGCGCTCATGGACCTCGCAAGCGCCAGCCCAAGTGATGACTTTTATGTCGGTTTGGGCAGCAACATTTTTGGCAAGATATTGGTCGGGAATGAGGATGACTTTATCGACGCCCCATTGGCTGGTGATATGCTCGACCACTTGCACAGCATTGGACGAAGTGCAGCAAATATCGGTTTCGGCTTTGACGTCAGCGGTGGTGTTCACATAGGTGACCACCGGAATGCCCGGATATTTTTCTTTTAGCAGTCGAATATCGGCACCGGTGATCGAGGTTGCCAGCGAACAGCCCGCTTCCATATCGGGGATCAACACGGTTTTTTCCGGGCTCAGAATTTTTGAGGTTTCAGCCATGAAATGAACCCCCGCCTGCACAATGATTCGCGCATCGGTGCGGGCGGCCTCTTGGGCCAACATTAAACTGTCGCCGCGATAATCGCCGACACAGGCAAAAATTTCCGGGGTCATATAATTATGGGCGAGAATAACCGCGTCTTTTTCTTTTTTGAGATCATTGATGGCGGCAATGATGGGGGCGTGTAATTCCCATTCAAGGCGCGGGATGAGGCGCTCTACCAGCGGGTAGAGATGCTCTGTCTTGGCCTTCACCTCGGGGGTGTAGGGCAGGGAAAAACCGGGGTTAAAACCGTCTGCAACCATGGCATGGGCCTCCTTCATAAAGGCTTTTTGAAAATCAGGGTGATCGCACGCAACCAGACGGACAGGCCTCACCTTTCAGGTCCTTGCCGTCCAGATAAGTGAAAATCCTAATTATGCTCACCTAGAGTATATATAGGGTCCAAAAAACAGCCCATCAAGGGCAGAAGGGGGAAAATAGCACCGACAATCGCCCCGTCAAGGGTGGATATGGCGCGGTGGAAGACCCGCCTCTTATATGGATTATGCGCGTAAGCTTGGGGTTATTTAAGTGCCAGACAAAAAACCCTTCGGAAGGGTTCGCTTCCGAAGGGTGAAAGGGCAAGTCTTGTGAAGGGGTTACTGGTAGTTGCCGCCTTCTAATGGCACGATTTGAATTTCCACCCGGCGGTTCTGGGCGCGGCCATATTCGCTGGAATTGTCAGCAATAGGCTCGCTTTCCCCATAGCCAAGGGCTTGAATGCGCGGCACGGCCACGCCTTGGGCCGCCAGATAATTGCCAACGCTTTCAGCGCGATGAACAGAAAGCTCGGAATTATATTGGTCGGAACCTGTTGAGTCTGTGTGGCCAGCGATCAAAATTCCAGTCTGGTCATATTTGGCCAGCACGGTCGTCACCGAGTTTAAGGTTGGATAGAAATTAGATTTTATATCAGCCTGATCCACATCAAAAGTGATATTGGATGGCATGATGAGTTCAATCGTATCACCGACGCGATTAATCCGTACGCCGGTGGCCTCCAGTTCACGGCGCAATTCGGCTTCTTGGCGATCTTGATAATTGCCAATCGCGCCGCCAATGGCGGCTCCTGCCAGCGCGCCGAGGGCGGCGTTTTTCAAGGTTTGCTCGCCATCGGAAGTATTGGTGGCGGCCCCGGCGACAGCGCCGACAATAGCGCCAATAGTGGCACCCTTGGCGGCCTGTGAACGCTTAGTCTCGCCTGTATAAGGGTCAAGCGTGGTGCAGCCAGCGGCGATAATGGCCACAGCAGCAACCACGGAAATTGGTTTTGTGAGTTTTGATGAGCGCATGGTCTTGCTTCTCCTGTTTTTGCCTCAATTTTTATGCCTCAGACGGCGGATAAAGACGGCGGATAAATCTTTCTAGCGCTGTTCCCCCTCAAGGGAGCAAGGCCGTATCTTATTAGGGCCTGTATAAGCCCTGTTCGGCCAGTTTTTTCCTTAAATCGCGGCCATTTTTGCCTGACGCCTTTTGGGGGTAGCCAGCCTAACTCCCGAGAATCACGGGCAAAAATGGCCTCACTATGGCAAAGGGAGGAAGACAAGGTGGTGCCGGTCACGTTTTTTTGTGCGATTTATTCCGACCAGCCTTGACGAATCCAGTTCCGCTGCCTAACTCAAGCCTTGTCAGCACTCTTGGTCGGTGAGTGCTAAGCCCCATCGACCAGTGCTAAATCACTGTTTTTATTATGCAAATTAGCAAGCCTAACAAG
>WFQB01000008.1 GCA_015487305.1 Parvularculaceae bacterium
CCCAAAAACCCACCAGAAACACAACCGACCCTCCCCCGGCATTGGCATGCATGCCGTTGGCGAGGCTTTTTGGACATGCCACAGTTTAGTTAGGAGACACTCCATGGGTAAACGCGCCGCTCGCAGAGCCAATATCAAAAACACACGCCAGTTTTTTGATGACGGCCACCATCCCAAAGATTCAGGGGCGATCAATGGTTCAGAGGCACAAGATGATTTAGAGGGAAATGTTCGGCCACTATTTCATGGAGAAAAGAAATATAAAAAACATCGTTGGACACCCATGGATGATGTCCCATCCGACGCTGCACGCGATCAAAAATATCGCAAAAATGTAACCCCGCGCAATGACAGCCAAAAAGCTTTCTTCAAAGCGCTAGACATCAACCCGCTGGTATTTGCCATTGGTCCCGCCGGTACGGGCAAGACCTATATAGCCGTTGCCAAAGCGGTAGAAGCGCTTGAACGGGGCAAGGTTGGCCGCATTGTTTTGTCGCGCCCGGCGGTCGAGGCGGGGGAAAATCTTGGCTATCTGCCCGGCGACATGGAAGAAAAACTCTCCCCCTATTTGCGCCCACTTTATGATGCCCTTGCCGACCGACTTTCGGCCAAACGATTAAAGGCCATGATCGCTGATGATATTATTGAAATTGCGCCAATTGCCTTTATGCGGGGCCGCACCCTGAACAATGCTTTTGTGGTGCTGGATGAAGCGCAAAACTGCACTTATGGGCAGTTAAAAATGCTGCTAACCCGCCTTGGTTGGCATTCCACCATGGTCGTCACTGGCGATCCGGAGCAAAGCGATTTGCTACCCGGCCTGTCTGGTCTTGATGACATTGCCCGCAAGCTGGAGCCTTCTGAAAACATAGCCAGTATACGCTTTACCAAGGCCGATGTTGTCCGCCACCCGCTGGTGGCAGAAATGATCACCCTGATCTAGAAGCAGGACAACGAAAAGGGCACAGCCAAGCCCAAGGAAAGGCAAGGATATTGTTTCATCCTTGCCACTTTCGTGATATGCCTGCCTCTGGTGCGCCTCGAAGGCGGCCTTGAGCTATTGGTCATTTTCTTACGGAACGAAACTATCCATGTCACAACAACAAGGATTTGGCGGCGAGGACATCAAGGAAGAATCCGGTTGGCGCTACCCGTTGGTGATATTCTCCATCACCATCCTGCTCAGCGCTATCTTCCTATATACCTATGTTGGCCCTTCCGGGGATGAATTACTGGGCAACACGCCCAAACCCACAATTTCCGACGAGCCAATCTCAGCAGTCATTGCCGGAGAACGTTTTGTCGTATCAGCCAATTACACAGTTTTTCCACGGGATCGCCGTCCGGGGGAGCGCAAAAGCCTTTCCCTTTATACCTTCTGGCCAACCATGAGCGGCTATGCCCCAGCACGGCGGGCAGATTTCATCGATAATGACAAAGACAGTCGCCGGATTGATATTATCATTTCCAAAAGGAGAACCCCTTTTTCCGAAAGCGAACGACTTGAATATATCTATATGCCGCAAGTGCTCGATAAGCGCGGCACACCAGCTCAATATGGCTTGACCAAATACACTTTCAAAGATCGAGGCACCAATACCGAAACCAGCGGCTTTAACAGTCGCATATTATTTCTCGGCGCAGCTGGCGACGATAGCGAGCAATTGGTTTTATTATTTTGCTATCAGGAGCATAAAGTTCTAGCCGCTGATTGCTATCGGGAATATGAATTAAACGACACCATCTCGGTGCGCTATATGTTCAAGCGCCCCTATCTGCCCGAATGGTCGCAAATCGATATGAAAGTGCGCGAATTTGTCGCCAATATTCATCAACCGGCCAAGACCGAATAAAAATTACAAAATTCTTACCCGCCGCAATACCGTCATCGCAAATGGTAACAATAGGACGGCTATCCCCCCTTGCACCAATAGCCGCGCAGACAAAGCGCTCATATCAGCCAAGGGCAATGAATTTATGTCCAGAAGCCCGCCAATAAAGGCAAAACCGGAAACAGCAATTATCGTGATTGCCAGACAGGTGATGAACGGGATAAGCCCACTGGCCACAGCCATGGCCATTTGTTCACGTTTATGCGTGCGCTGTTGCAAAGCGTAGCGCCAAGCCAGCCCTGCCCCGGCCACAAGAACAATCATCAAGCTGCGGGTAATCGTCAGCGCCATCACCGATAGTTCAGGCGACGTAAAAACAGCCGCCATGACATCGCTTAACACCACCACAAAAACCGTCAGTAATACAACGCGAAAAGACAAAAACACCAAAATCAAACTGGCGATCATGCCCAATAGCAATAAACCACCAGAGATAGGACCAACCAATACCCCCAGCAGTTTTTGCGGCGGCACGATAAACAAGATAATGGCGCCAATATTCATGGCAATCACAAAACCAGCGCTGCATGCAGGCACTGTCAGCCGCGCACTGGCCCGTTGCCAGGATTTTACGGCATCCCGCTGGCGCTTATGCTCAATCCGACCAATCCCAAAATCCCGTTCAAAAAGCGCCAGTAAAGCCGCGGCAAAAAACACCACAAGCGCTGCCAATAGCGGAATAGAAGAAAGGGCCGGAACGCCATCCTGACCACCTATAAAAATAAGCTGCAAAGAATAAACCAGCACTAG
>WFQB01000009.1 GCA_015487305.1 Parvularculaceae bacterium
AGAATGGGGGGCGCTCAGGCCTTTGTATGTTTGGCGCTGTCGTTTTGGGGCGTTTTAGGGGTAGAGCTTTCATGAAAATTTCAATTTACCGCACATTGACCGAGTCTTTAGGTTTTGGTTGGCGCAATTTTGAGCATGTGGCTCGAATATCGTGGATGCCGCTTTTATTGCTGACTCTGTTCGGGTTTTTAATCCCTTATATCTATTTCAGCGTGCTGACCGGTGGACCTGTCACGATTAGTGATATCAGTCCGGCAGAGGCCTATCAGCTGCTCGCGCGAAATGCTTCCCGATTATGGAATGAAAATTACTGGACAATGTTCTCCATGCAATGGGGGATCAGTATCATAAATGTCATTCTGATTTCCTCCTTTTTTGTATCTTTACTGCGCTATGGCGCACGAGGAACCCCATTACCGGGCACCTCTTTCCCTGTAGCTTTCGGGTTTAAGCATCTAAGGTTTATTGGCGCAGCGGTTTTAAGCGGCCTTGGATTGTTTCTTCTTCTGGTCCTGCCCATGGAACGAGCGGTTGTTGCTATGAGTGATTATGTATCGGAGTTGCTGGAGAAAAAAGTTTATGTCTTTCCTTTTGAGGACAGCCTTCACACGGTTTCAGAAGAGCCACTGATAAAAGAGCGTGGGTTTTGGCAGGGGCTTCCCAATATTGTGCAAATCCCTTTCATTGTGGGTCTCATCTATTTTGGTATGCGCCTTTTCGCCTATCCGGTTTTCGTTGCTGCCCATGAAAAGGGTGATCAATATTCGGCCTTGAAGGAGGCGTGGAAGCTAACTAATGGCTTGAATATTTTGCGGGTTTCTTTTGCGGCATTCTTCCTGTTTGTGGTGTTTAATGGTTTCCACTGGTTTGGTGTCGATGTTCCCGGCATTGTAGATATTTTGAATAAAGTTATTTTCCCGGCTATATTGATTGCCATCAATTATGGTTTCATGCTGATTGCGTCCTCGACGCGGGTGGTGGCGGAAGATAGTGCTGTTGCCGCATGGGTGTTGCCGATTTTCTCCCTACTTTGGACATTGTTTCGCATGGGGCTTAATTTCGCCTATCTGTTCCTGTTTTATGGTGTGTTTGCTGGTTTCGGGGCCAGCCTTTATCGTCAACGCATGGATGCTATCGGGAAATAGAAATTATGAATGCCATTGGCGCAGCGGTTGAAGGCCTGATGGATGGGTTCAGAAAGTTCATCTTCGGCTGGCAGTTTGGTTGGGCGGCACCGATCATCATTGTGGTCTTTGCTTTTGCCTGGCAGGGCATTGTCGACATGGCCGGTGCCAATGGCGCAGGTGAAGCGCAAAACAACTTACAGAATTTACGGCCTGTGGTTGAGGTTTTGCTATTCTTCTTTGTGGTCGCTGCGGTTCTGGCCCCTGTCTATGTGGGACTTTTTCTTGGCAATAGACCATCGCTGACGGGCAGCCTGCCGGGTGGGCGAAGCCTTGCCTTTGCCAGTGCTTCAACTTTGCAGTTTTTCTCTTTTTCCATTGCCGCGATTATTGGCTTTTCGCCCTTCATGCTGGCGATAACCGGGAAGATGGTCGAGACGGTTCGTGATAAAGCGGAAGGTTTTGAAGGTGTCGGGCGTTTTGCCGGATTTGATCTGGAGAAAATTCTCGACGCGTTTCCAATTTACGATATCGGCATTGACCCTGCCATAGTGTTTTTCATCGGCCTGCTGATTTTTATTTTCCTGTCGGTGAAGCTGGCTCTATTGCAACCCATGGCAGTTGAGAGGGGACAAATTTTACCATTGGCTGCGAGCTTTAAAGCCGCAAGAGGGCGGTTTTTTGGCATCTTGTTTGGCAGCATTATTTTTGCATTGGGGGCGATGATTGTCTTGCCTGTTGTTACCATCCCCGGGGCAATTGTCGGCATTATGCTGGCCGGAATTGATAATCCGATTGCAAAAATTCTCGGCGGATCAGTTTTCTTAAGCGCCATCGGTATCAGCTATTTCACCATGCTGGCCGGGTTTCACCGGCGGTTGCTGGGTGAGGGTGATAGTGAGTAGAGAGTAGGGAGTAGTAACAAACTCATCCTGAGGAGCAAGGCGAAGCCTTGCGTCTCGAAGGATAAAGGTTGAAGGAAGCCATCTCCGCAAGATCTGTCAGTCACCTAGTAACCCTCGCTATCCCGTGTTGAAAACACATTACCTCGACGCCATTCTTCGTGGCACTGCCTGAGGCTCACTTCGTTCGCACCTCACTGATGAGTTTGTCTTTTTGTTTTTGGTCTCTGCCCAAGTGAGAGGTAGAAAAACTACTCGCTATTCGCTACTTACTCTTTCGCACTTTTTTCCGCGTCACCTTCTTTTTCGCCGCGGGCTTGGGTCTTGTTGCTGCGATTTGTCCACGGGAAATGCGGGTAGATTTTTTGCGGGCCTCCGGCTTTTGTCGGGCGAGGACAGGCTTTAAATAATGTCCGGTGAAGCTAGCTTTCACTTTGGCGACATCTTCTGGCGTGCCTGCGGCCACAATCTCGCCGCCGCCATCACCGCCTTCGGGGCCGAGATCAATAATCCAGTCGGCCTGTTTGATGACATCAAGATTATGCTCAATGATAATCATGGTATTGCCCTGATCCACCAGTTCCTGCAGCACTTCCATCAATTTTCGCACATCTTCAAAATGCAGGCCAGTGGTGGGTTCATCGAGAATATAAAGCGTGCGGCCAGTGGCGCGCTTAGCCAGCTCTTTGGCCAGCTTGACCCTTTGCGCTTCGCCACCAGAAAGCGTTGTCGCCTGTTGGCCAATTTTAATATAGGAGAGCCCAACCCGGTTCAGGGTCTCCAGCTTGTCAGCAATGGAGGGGACGGCTTTAAAAAACTTAGCACCATCTTCCACCGTCATGTCGAGAACATCAGCGATGGATTTATCCTTAAAGGTCACTTCCAGTGTTTCGCGATTATAGCGCTTGCCGCGGCAGACATCACAAGTGACATAGACATCCGGCAAAAAATGCATTTCAATTTTGATGACGCCATCGCCCTGACAGGCTTCACAGCGCCCGCCTTTGACGTTGAAGGAAAACCGCCCCGGCGCATAGCCACGCGCTTTTGATTCCGGCAGGCCCGCAAACCATTCGCGAATGGGTGTGAACGCGCCTGTGTAAGTTGCCGGATTGGAGCGCGGCGTGCGACCAATGGGCGATTGGTCAATATCAATCACCTTGTCGAGATGCTCTAGCCCGGTAATACTGTCATGTTTGCCGGGGACGGTTTTGGATTTCATTAATCGCCGTGCGGCGGCTTTATAAAGGGTTTCAATGGTCAGCGTTGATTTGCCGCCACCAGAAACGCCAGTGACGCAGTTCATTACTCCCAAAGGAAATTGTACATTTATCTTTTGCAGATTATTGGCGCTAGCGCCTTTAATCTCGACCATGCGTTTGGGATCAATCTTGCGTCGCTCGGAGGGGATAGGCACAGTGCGCCGTCCGGCAAGATAGTCGCCTGTTAAGCTATCCTTGGCTGCGATGATTTTCTTCGGTGTGCCCTCGGCGATAATGCGCCCCCCATGAACCCCGGCACCCGGGCCAATATCAATCACATGGTCAGCGCTTAAAATCGCTTCTTCGTCATGCTCTACAACAATCACGGAATTGCCAAGATCGCGCAGCCGCCGCAACGTGTCGAGCAAGCGTTGGTTATCGCGCTGATGCAGGCCAATCGAAGGCTCATCCAGCACATAAAGAACCCCGGTAAGACCGGAACCTATTTGCGAAGCGAGCCGAATGCGCTGGCTTTCGCCGCCGGACAAAGTGCCGGAATTGCGCGATAGCGACAGATATTCAAGCCCGACATTATTCAGAAAATGTAGGCGCTCGCGAATTTCTTTTAAAATCCGTGCGGCGATTTGTTTTTGTTTTTTGCTGAGCTTTTTCTCCAAATCGCGAAACCATTGATCGGCCTCGCGAATAGACAAAGCCGTAGCGCGGGAGATATGCCAGCCATCAATTTTGACCGCCAAAGCCTCTGGTTTCAGGCGCTGGCCATCGCAAATCTCGCAATGGGTGACGGATTGAAACTTTTCCATGTCTTCGCGCACCCATTGGCTGTCTGTCTCACGCCAGCGCCGCTCCAGATTGGGAATAACGCCTTCAAAGGATTTGGTGGTCTCAAAGCGGCGCATGCCATCATCATAGGTAAATTTAATTTCTTCTTTACCGGTGCCGAACAAAACCGCTTTTTGAAATTTCTTTGGCAATTTTTTCCATGGGGTATGCGGGTCAACATCGTAATGCTCAGCCAGTGCCAAAAGGGTTTGGGTGTAATAGGGGCTTTGGGTTTTAGACCATGGGGCAATTGCGCCTTTGACCAATGGCTTGTCGCTTTCAGAAACAATAAGGCCGGGATCAAATACCATTTGCGTGCCAAGCCCGTCACAGCTGGGGCAGGCGCCAAAAGGATTGTTAAAAGAAAAAAGCCTTGGCTCTATCTCGTCAATCGTAAAGCCGGAAACTGGGCAGGCAAATTTTTCTGAAAAGGTAATACGAAAAGGGAGGGTTTCGTCAGTTTCATCGCGGCGATTTTTATCAGCGCTTTCAGCAATGGCAATGCCATCAGCGAGCGCCAGCGCTGTCTCAAAACTATCTGCAAGGCGGGTCTCAATTTCCGGTTTGATGATGATGCGATCAACCACCACATCAATATCGTGTTTGAGCTTTTTATTGAGCACAGGCACATCGGCAATATCGTAAAAATTGCCATCAACGCGCACTCGCTGAAAGCCGCGCTTCATGAGATCGGCAAATTCTTTCTTATACTCACCCTTGCGACCGCGAATCATCGGCGCGAGCAGGAAAAACCGCGACCCTTCTGGTTCTGCCATCAGCCGGTCGACCATTTCCGAGACGGTCTGGCTGGTGATGGGTAGGCCGGTGGCGGGCGAATAGGGCACGCCGACCCGCGCCCATAACAGCCGCATATAGTCGTAAATCTCTGTCACCGTGCCCACGGTGGAGCGGGGATTGCGCGAGGTTGTCTTCTGTTCAATGGAAATTGCCGGAGAAAGCCCCTCTATCTGGTCCACATCGGGCTTTTGCATCAATTCGAGAAATTGCCGCGCATAGGCCGAGAGGCTCTCTACATAGCGCCGCTGGCCTTCTGCATAGATAGTGTCAAAGGCGAGCGAGGATTTGCCGGAGCCGGACAGGCCGGTGATCACCACCAGCTTTTCCCGCGGGATTTCAACCGAGATATTTTTAAGATTATGCTCCCGTGCGCCGGTAACAATGATGGATTTCAGAGACTTGTTCAGGGACATGGGAGGGCAGGGCTTTCCGCACTTGTAGAGATCAACAATTTGAGGGCCTGTCATAGAACAGATGAGTCGCTCTTGACATCAAGAACAAAGTATGAACATTTATAAGAAATCAATCAGGCGAAGCCATGTGGAAAAACAGCGCATGGGGTTTGGGGGCGGGTTGTTTATGGTGGACATCATGGTGGGGGCTATTCCCGATCATTTTCATATATAGAGGCGTCTTAAAGCTGTCTCTTATACACATCTCCGAGCC
>WFQB01000010.1 GCA_015487305.1 Parvularculaceae bacterium
ATCTGGCAGGGGTTAAACCGCTTGCGCAAAAATAATACCGGCTATGATTTAAAGCATTTATTTATTGGCGCTGAGGGCACGCTTGGCATTATCACCACCGCCATTGTCAAACTTTTTCCGCAACCGGCAGAAAAAATAACCGCTTTTGCGGCCCTGCCATCTGTTGAGGCGGCGGTTGATCTTCTGGCACTGGCGCAAAGCCGCAGCGGCGGACAGGTGACAAGTTTTGAGTTGATCTCCGAGGCGACGCAAAATCTGGTGATAAAAAATATTCCGAATGTCACAAAGCCCCTTGCCGGTGATGCCCCGTGGTTGGTTTTGCTGGAGGTGAGCGCCGGGAAAAAAAATATTCTGGGTGATGTTGTAGAACAATTCCTTGGCGAGGCCCTGAAAAAAAATCTCATCCTTGATGCAACCATCGCCCAAAATAACCAGCAACAAAAAAAATTATGGCGCTTGCGTCACGAGATCTCCCCTTCCATGCGCCCGGAAGGCCCGGCCTTTAAGGGCGATATTGCCGTGCCCATTAATCATGTGGCCGATTTTTTGCGCGAGGCTAACAGGGCAGTGAAAAAAATAATGCCAGAAGCGCGCATTATCGCCTTTGGTCATCTGGGCGATGGCAATATCCATTATGATGTATTGCGCCCGGATGGCAGCGCTGAGGACAGGCTAAAGTCGCATATCCCCGCCATCAGCCAAGCGGTGCTCGATTGTGCCTATGCCTATGGGGGCACATTTTCTGCCGAACATGGGGTGGGAGATTTTAAAAAATCTGAGCTGGCAAAACGAAAAGACGAGACCTCGCTCGCCCTGATGCGACAAATTAAAGCCATGCTCGACCCTAAGGGGCTGATGAATCCCGGAAAGCTGTTGTAAAATTCGCGCAAAATCCGTATTTAGAACCAATATAAAATAGCTCTCAATAGGAATTTTCATGCTTGTTCTTCTCTCCCCTGCCAAAAATATGAATTTTGAACAAAGAGGCGTGCCGGTAAAGCCCACCAAACCATTGCTGCAGGCCCAAGCCAATGCCTTGGCCGAAGTGATGCGCCGCAAAACCGCCCGGGATTTATCGCGGCTGATGGGCATTTCCGACAAGCTCGCCGAATTAAACACCGCCCGCTTTCAGGCCTTTGAGCCGACCCCGAAAGCCGATCTGACCCATCCGGCTATTTTTGCCTTTAATGGTGATGTCTATCAGGGCTTGGAAGCCCATAGTCTTAGCGAAGATGATATTGCCTATGCGCAGGATCATTTGCGTATTCTTTCCGGGCTTTACGGTGTGTTGCGGCCCCTGGATGCAATTCAACCCTATCGACTGGAAATGGGCACCAAGCTGCTAACCGAGCGCGGCTCTTCCCTCTATGACTATTGGGGTGATGCACCGGCAAAATTATTGCGCAAGGATTTGAAAAAACAAAAAGCGCCGGTAGTGGTCAATCTGGCTTCCGATGAATATTTTTCTGTTATCGACAAAAAAGCATTAAATGCGCCAATCATCACTCCAAATTTCAAGGAGGTCAAAGACGGCAAGGCAAGGGCTTTGAGTTTTTACTTAAAACGCGCCCGGGGCATGATGGCCAAATGGATTATCCAAAACCGCATTGAGACCCCCGAAGAGTTGAAAAAATTCAAAACGGGCGGTTACCGCTTTGATGCCAAAGCCTCTTCGGACGACAAGCTTGTTTTTTACCGCCCCCAGCCAAAACCAAAAAAATAAACCCGACTTTGAAAAGCCATATTCAGCATATATCCGCTATGAACCCTAAAATGCTGTGCTATAATCTGGCACTGGCTGACGCGGGGGCGCATGGCACCTTCTTTTGCTATCAGTAAAAGATGGACTGCCAGAAGAGGAGACTTGGCTATTATGGATTTCATTATCGCTGGCGCGCTGGCAATTTCACTTTTGGGGACCCCGAGCGAGCCGCCTTTGGTGGCGAAACTTGTCTATGCCAGCATGCCCGAATGGTCGCAACAGGATGAAACAACAGAACCAACACCACCGCCATGGGTCACAAGCGACCCAGAAATCAATGCGGCGCAAGACAAAGAAATTGAAAAACCGGCCCCCGCCGATAGTGATTTTGTGCGCGGCATTCTGGTCACCTCTTTTGAAACCAGCATTTTCAAACCTTGCAACAAAAATGAGCAATGGCTGTTTACCACCGATCCTGAAAACTGGCAGGTGATGGATGATATTCGCACCGCCATTGGCAGGGCACTTGGCCGCAAGGATTTCAATTTATGGCGGCAAATCATTGTGCTGGAAGCCGCAGGCACATTTGGACCTTCCAGTGATTTCAGCTTTGCAAATAGTTTCAAAGTGGAGGCTGTGCGCAATATTGCTATTGCCAGCGAGCAGGATATCAACCAATGCGGCGCACAAAATCTGAAACCAAAGAAAAAATCACTATTTTAGAAACTCTCCAATAACTTGACCTTGGCGCCAAATGAATTAGGAACAAAAACATGTTTGGATTATTCAAAAGAAAGAAGAGGCCCGAAATGGCAATCACTCTCCCTGCCCTACCCTATGCTGACACCGCATTGGAGCCCCATATCTCCGCCAATACGATCTCTTTCCATTATGGCAAGCACCACAAGGCCTATGTGGATAATCTCAACAAGATGATCGACGGCTCTGATCTGGCCGGCAAAAGCCTTGAAGAGATTATCAAGGCCACCGCAGGCAAAGCCGACCAGCAGGGCATTTTCAACAATGCCGCGCAGGTTTGGAACCACACTTTCTATTGGAATTCCATGGCCCCCAATGGCGGCGGCAAGCCATCGGGCGCGCTGGCCAAAGCGATTGATGACAGTTTCGGGTCCTTTGATGCTTTTGCTGAAAAATTCAAAACCGCTGGCGCTACCCAATTTGGCTCCGGCTGGGCCTGGCTGGTGGCCAAGGATGGCAAGCTGGAAGTACGCAAAACCGCCAATGCCGACACGCCCTTAACCGAAGCAGGCGTCACCCCGCTCCTGACCATGGATGTCTGGGAGCATGCCTATTATCTCGATTTCCAAAACCGCCGTCCGGATTATATGGGCGCATTTTTGGGTAATCTCGTAAATTGGGACTTCGCCGAGAAAAACTTCGCTGGCTAAAGCGGGTTGCAGGCAATAATATAACTCTTTGTTATTAAAGATAAAACGGGCGTTTCCGGGATGGAAGCGCCCGTTTTTATTGCTCTTTCTATTGAAAAATATTGACATGGGAAATTTTCCCATGTATTTCATTCATATTGATGCCACCCTTGAATGGGCAGCCTTGCCCTCAAATTTGCGAGAAGGAGGACGATATGAAGAAATCAATGATAGGCCTGCTGGTTCTGGCCAGTATTGGCGGTTTAAGTGTTGCAAATAGCGCCAATGCCGGTGAAATCCCGCGGCCAGCAGATGTCGAAGTGACCCGCGACAATTACCAGCGGATCATCAATATATTGCAGGAGGCGGGACTTAGCCGCGCCGAAATCAGACATTGGCTTGAAGCCTCCAAAAAGGCTCATGCGGGACCGGATTTCAGCCATATTCCCAATCCAAAGCGCATTAAAGTAACGCGCCAGAACTATAAGCGCATCGTCAAAGCACTATATGGACTTGGCCTTAATCGCCAACAGATCAAGCGTTGGATCAATGCCAGTATCGAAGCCCATTACGGTCCTGATCATCGCCCCCATATTACCGATCATCATGTGGACCGCGTGACCGACCGGGTGCAGGATCGTGCCCGCGACCGGGTTCGTGACAGACCGTCTGACAGACCAAAAGCCGTCGACACTGCGCGCCCGGATAGAGCCCGCCCGGATCAGGTGAGACCGGACCGGCCCCACCGCCCGGATCGACCTCATCGTCCGGACCGACCAGAGCGTCCCGATCGCCCTACGCGTCCAGCCCGCGATGGATAGCTAAAATTCTGGTGGTGGCATAAAGCCACCACCACAACGAGACCGAAAAGAAGAAGGGGAAGGGAAATGACAAAACCCGTATTTGTATTGCTGATGTCCATGGCTTTGAGCGCCGCTTTTTATGCACCCGTTTTGGCGCAAACAGAAGAAACCGCCCAAACAACCACATCCGGCACAACACCAGAAATTCGCTGGAGCACCGGTTTTGATTATACTTCCGGCAAATATTCCGACGATGAAACAACCAGTATTTTATATGCGCCGGTCTCTATGAAAGTTCTGATGGGAAATGTCGAAGCCAAAGTAACGGTCCCCTATATCAGCATTGATGGCCCCGGCACGGTTGTTGGCGGCGGCGATGTCGGCCCCATCAATCGTGATCGCCTGCCCGGTGTGGTCAGCACGCAAAGCGGTCTTGGCGATGTCACGGCAAGCCTTACCTATACCAGCTTTATGCAGGACAACACCCTGTTTCTAGACTTTACCGGCAAGGTGAAATTACCAACCGCCTCTGCAGATAAAAATCTCGGCACTGGCCAAACCGATTTTACGACCCAGATTGATGTCACCAAAATCACGGGGGGCGTTAATCTCTTTGCCACCGCAGGCTACAGATTTATGGGCTCTTCTGACGCCCTGCCCTTGCGCGATGGATTTCTTGGATCGCTCGGCACCAGTTTTGCGGTCTCTGACGGTGCAAGCATGGGGCTAATTTATGATTACCGCCAAAGCGCCTCGCAGCGAACCGAAGACCCGTCTGAACTGACCGCTTTTATCAGTTGGAAAATTTCCAAAAAACTGCGCCTGCAAACTTATGGGGTGGTCGGTTTCTCAAATGGCAGTCCCGATAGCGGGCTGGGCATGCAGATCAGTATTCGCCCGTAGCGATAGCACTGAGTTTTAATTTTCCCGGGGATATCGGCCAGGAAACGCCCCAGTATCCGGCCGCTCATGACCGCCCCTGTCACCCCGGGTAATAGCCGCCCCTGATTTACGCGCTTTTCAGGGGCGGCCTTTTAACCGCCGCATCGCGTGCAAGCATGTGAGATTGTTTCCCACATCAAAACCTGTAAATTGTGCCCTTATGACAAACACGCCACAAAGCCCCACCCCCCCAACAGCATTGACCAATGCCGTGCGTCGGGTTTTGCGTCCTCTGGTGAGGGGGTTTATTCGCTTTGGTCTGACCTGGCCGATGCTGTCTGATATTTTAAAACGCACCTATGTGGACATCGCTAATGAAGATTTTGCCGATGATGAAAATAGCAAAACCGCACCAGCCAAACCTTTGACTGACAGCCGTATCAGCCTGCTGACCCGGATTCACCGCAAGGACATTAGGCGGTTTCGTCTGGAAACTGCACCGCCATCGACTAACCTCGCCAACAGCTCTGTCAGTGCACAGATCATTGCCCGCTGGCAGGCCGACAAAGCCTATCTGGATAAAGATAACCAACCCAAACCATTGCCCCGCCTTGGCCCGTCCGGCTTTGACCAGCTGGCCACCAATATTTCAAAGGATACCCATCCAAGAGCCATTCTTGAAGAATTATTACGGGTCGGCGCTGTTCATATTGATGATCAGGATCGCATCTGTCTCGATAGCAGTGCTTTTGTGCCAAGCGAAGATTTTGACGCGCTGGCCTGGTATTACGGGCTTAATCTCCACGACCATATTGCCGCCAGCACCCATAATATCAGTGGCGGCACCCCGGCTTTTCTCGATCGCTCAGTGCATTATTCGGGCCTTACGCAAAAATCCGTGAGCGAGCTTGAACAATTATCCAAAGATCTGGCCATGGAAGCTCTTTTAAGCATCAATGCCAAGGCACGGGCGCTCGCAGAGCGCGACAAGGCCAGCGACAAGGCCGATTTACGCATGACCTTTGGCGCTTATTTTTACGCCACAAAAAAAGATGACCCGGAAAATCTGTCTTTGCCGGAACCATTGCAGGAGCCAAGCCGATGAGTGAAGCTCTTTCTATGAACACCAAGCGCCTGTTTGGCATTATCACTCTTGCCTTACTAGCAGCCTTGCTATTGCTCATGGCCCGGCCCGGAGGCATTGGCGGCACCGGTATTGGTGATGGCAGTGGCCCCGGTGGTATTGGCGGTACTGGTCTTGGCACCGGATTTATTGGCCAGATAGACGGTTTTGGCAGTATCTGGGTCAATGGCGTCGAAATTTTCTATGATGATGATATGGAGGTCAGCTTTAACGATAAAAAAGGCGATGTCTCCGAGCTTGAAATCGGTCATGTGGTCGAAGTGCTGGCCAGCGCAGACAAAGCTGGTGTGTATCAGGCCAGATCCATCGCTGTGCGCTATGAAATTATTGGTCCGATACAAAGCCTGAGCCAGAACACGGTAATGGTTTTGGATCAAACCATTATCTTGCCGAACGCAACTGAAGACCTGATACCGGGTGATATGATTGCGGTGAGTGGTTTTGAACGCGGCGATGGGGTGATTGTCGCCAGCCGCATTGATCGGGCTGCCCAAGACGCAAAACCCGCTAAAGCCCCGGACCTGCAACGCCCCTTTGACGGACAGGCAGAGGCTTTGTCTTTAAGCGGCTATGTGCGTGAAGCGGAGGATGGCTATAGCCTCTATGGTTATCGGCTGGAAAACCTGCCGGAAGATTTTGCGCCGGAGCGCCTCATCACGCTGACCGCAACGCCCGATGCTGGTTCACTTAATGCTGGCAGGATTATTATTGAAACTGTGCGGCAGGCCACGGAAACAGAGATGGTTACGCCTGACCCTGCTATCGATCTCGCGCCCACCGATGCGCCGGAGATTGAACCTGCTAATGAGCAGCCGGAAGCCCCGCGTGAGCAAAAGCCTGTAACCAGTGACAGACCTGAAAACACAACACCAGAGCGGCCAGAAGAACCCACACGAGACGACAGTGTCAGCGATGAAACAACGGCTCGCGAAAGTGATGAAACTTCACAGCGTGTGGATGAGACAGAACCGGAAGAAACCCGCGATATGCAGGAAACAGAACAAACACCTGCCGATGCTCCGGAAGAGGCAAGAGATGAAACCACCGATGGCACTTTTGATGGGGCCAAAGATGGTGAAAGACCGGAGGCTGACAGAGCAATGG
>WFQB01000011.1 GCA_015487305.1 Parvularculaceae bacterium
CCAAGCCACAAAAAGGGCAAGCAGATTGATCCGGATTCGCCCTTTGCTGTGCTGGCCGGATTAAAAGACAAGGATTGATTGGCAGTTTGAGCGAGACAGGCAACACCCCCCAACGCCTCGATAAATGGCTGTGGTGCGCAAGATTTTATAAATCGCGCTCGCTGGCCAGCAAAGCCATCAGCCAATCAGGCCTGCGCCTCACAAGGGGCGAGACCATCACCCGCACCACCAAACCGGCCTTCACCGTGCTGCCCGATGATGTTTTGACCTTTGCCAAAGGGCCGCATACCAAAGTCATTCGCATTATTGCGCTGGCGAAAAGACGCGGGCCCGCCAGTGAGGCGCAAACCCTCTATGAAGACCTGTCGCCACCTTTGCCGCCCCGGGAAGAAAAACCCGTTGCAGCCTTTTCAAGAGAACAAGGCACAGGCCGCCCGACCAAACGCGACCGCCGACAATTGGATGCGTTAAAAGGTCGGGAATAAATTGTAGGTGTATCTTCCCCACATCAATCCACAAATCCATGCACCAATCGCAGGCCCGTTTTCGTTGCCTGATAGGTCCCGCTTACCGGACGTGTCATTTGATCTACTCTATAAGACAAAAACTGTTTATCCTCCAGCTCTCGCAAGGAGAGCGATAGCGCCCTGTCGGTTACAAGTTCCAACCGCCGTCCCAGATCACTAAAGCCAATTGGTTTTCGGGCAGAGATTAAAATTGGCAGGCCCCATTTGCCCAAAGGCTTGCCGCCAAGCGTGGGTAATTCAAACACACCGCGCGCATAGGGCGCGGCCATTTCTGCCATTTTATGCCCGGCGCTGGTCAGGGAAAATTCCGGGCGCAAAGGATGCCCATGGCCGCTGGGTTTTTGGATGAGCCCAAGCGCCAGCAAATGTTGCAAGGCCTCATGCACCCCGGCGCGCCCGGCCCCCAAATATTGCGCCAAAGGATAAGCCCGTTGCGGCGCGCCATCAGCCAAGGCGCATAACGCCATTAGCGCCCAGCGCCGCTCGCACAGTTTTATGATTTTCGCCATTGACATAAATTATAGTTACTATATTTTCCGAACAATGCAAAGAAAATATTGGAGATAAATTCATGAGCGCGATTGATTTTGACAAAACCCTGACCCTGTCCTTTGGCGTGAAAGATCGCCTTAAATCCGTGGCATGGTATGTAGAGCATCTCGGTTGCACCCAGCTTTATGATGTTGCCGAGATTGGCTGGACAGAAATGTCAACGCCAGTGCCGGGGGTTAGCATTGGCTTTGCAGAAAATATGGAGACGAAAGCCGGGGGCTGCGTGCCGGTGTTCGGGGTCAGTGATATCGCTGCCGCTCGCAAAACACTGGAAGACAAGGGTGTGCGCTTTGACGGCGAGACCATCACCCATGAAGGCATGGTCAAGCTTGCCAGTTTTTATGATTGCGATGGCCACGCGCTGATGCTGGCGGAGAATCTGGCGGGATAATTTTTAACGCTTTGCCTCTGGTTTAATTCTGTCCAAAACCGGAAAGCTCACGCTCCGGCTTGTTCCTATCCGGTATCGGTATGAGATTGTGGTCCGCGCCTTTATAAATTCTGATGGTAACATCCTCATTGCCCGCCACCTCCAACGCTTCTTCATACACGCGCACACTATCAGCTATATCAACATTGCGGTCCTCAGCCCCGAAGATTGCCAGCACCGGCACCTGAATTTGCTCTAATCCTGCGCGGGCATCGCTTTTGATATTCTTTTTTACAAATTTCCAGCGCCTCTTGGACATTATTTCGCGACAACAGGACGGCGCCATTTTCATGAAAGCAATATAGTCCTCATAGCTGTTATCGCTAAGAGAAAACCATTGCCTTTATCGGAAAACGCCAACGCCTCGGCGATTTCATCTTGCCTATACCCTTCGGCCTCAAGGCGCTTTATCATATAATATTGCCCCTGTTGCAGCCAGTTAATCGCGCCGGAGACCGAAATCATAAAAGCAAAATTGTCACTCTCGGTGATTGCCAATGGCATCACCCAACCCGCCTGACTAATCCCCCATAGGCCAATTTTATCAGGGTTTATATCCTCTCGAGATTTCAAAATATTGCTGGCGTGAATAAGCATATTGGCGCGATCCTGCATAGAATAATTTATGCCAGTCACCGCCGGACTTGCCGACCCCCGGCTTATCCCATGACAAAACCGCAAACCCCGCCTCCAGCATCGCCTCCTGCAAAGGCGTATAATAGCCATATTGATCCCAGACCGCCCCGCCATCGCCGTGAATAAAAATCACCGCCGGATGCGGCCCCGGCGCATCCGGCAATAGCAAGACACCGGAAATTTCATCCTGCCCATAAGCAAATTCAAATTTCTGCTTTTGATAACTCGCTGTTCCGGTGGAACAGGCTGCAAGCAGGAACAGGAAACCCAACACCATAGAGCCTGCACGCCATCTCTGACCGAAGAGTGATTTTATTTTTCGCTTTTCCATATATTCAATATCAACATTGTTTGTGGATATTTGATGGAAGCTGCAATGAGGTGTGGCCAAGATTCTTAAGTTTTTACCGATCTGGCCAGTTTTGCAACAGGGTTTCATAGATTTTATCGATGCGCTTGTATCGCGCCGGATTAACATTCTGAAACATCATTTGAAAACCGACCAGCGAGGCATAATTCATCACCGCCAGGTCGCGGGCAGTTTGTGGTGGGATTTTCTTGGCCTGGCTTATCAATTTGGCTACATAATCAATCCGGCGTTTGTCGACTTTGGCGATGGCTTCGGCGACTATTTTTTCCGTGCCCGCCCAGCGGCGCAAAGCGCGCTCGGCTGTCATGTCGGTTCCGGAAATAATATGCGCCAGAGTTTTTAATTTTGCGGCTGCGGTTTTGCTTTTTTCGGTTTCTTCAATAATGGCGTGGGTTAAAGCCTGCTCCCAATGGGCCATCAGGGCCTGCACGAAATCATCGCGACCCGCAAAATGATGATAGAATGATCCTTTGCTGCGTTTGGCTTTGGAGCATAAAACATCTATCCGCAAAGCATCCGGTCCGGCTTTGGCAAGACGTTTCAGCCCCAGATCCAGCCAATCGCTTTTGCTAAATCGCTTCACAACAATCCCTTAAACCCTGCCACCACAATCGGCGCAAATAACAGCCATTGGGGGAACTGCCAAAGCCGCCCTTTGTTGATAACAACAATGCCAACACTCCAAACACAGAACAGCCCTGCAAGAATGCTCGCAACCAGCGCCAGCTCCCATGCCGCGCCTGCCGCCGTCCAGAAGAACATGGCAGCCATGACGGCGATGGAAATCGTTACCAGATGCCAGCAATAATAATTTGTGTATTTGGCCCTGCGGCCTAGCTCCTTGCTGGCCAACAATGGTCGAGCCGCTAAGCGCCCGCCAATTATAAGGTGCAGCAGACAAACAAAAACCGACAGCGCACCAGCTATGGCAAACCAAATATTCATAGTGCGCTCCATGCTTGCACAAGGCCTTTGGCATGAAGCAGTCCGAGAGCAAGAACGATCAGGCTGCTCCAGATCATAAATCCATTGACCATTTGCGGGGCCATAAAAAACATTGGCACCAGCGCCAGCCCGCGCAATAAAAAAACTGATGTGATTGCCAGCAATATCCATTTGACAAAGGGTAATGGCAAAGGCGTGCCGTTCATAC
>WFQB01000012.1 GCA_015487305.1 Parvularculaceae bacterium
TCAAGGCTGTCGATGCCGTCCTGCATAGCGTCCGGCCAGCCTGTACCGGTGATAAAAAGCCCCCCAGTGGCGGGTTTTTGTTTGTTTTCTCCAGCGGTGAACAGGGCCAACAAATTGCTGTTAAAAGTAAAGGCGCCCGATGGTTCTAAAATCAGGTCAAAATCAATCTCAGAATTTTGGGCACTGACCTCACCCATGGATAAAAACGGCGCGCTCAGCTTCCCCCTAAGGCGGCCCTCACCCTTACCGTCAATCAGGGCGTAAGAGCCGGCTAGTGAGCCGGAAATCTCACCGGCTTTTGTCTGCATGGTTAGGCGAATTTTATCGAGAGAGATTTCCGCAGGTACGGTCAGCGGCTTTGAGCTTGCGCTTTTTTGCTGTTGCGGAAAACCGGCAAGTGCAAAACCATTTTCATTTTCTATTATATGCAGGTTAGCCCCTCGGATAGTCATTTTATTTATGGTCAAGGGTTGGCCCCAGCGATAGGTGAAATTTATTTTTGCGGCATCAATTTGCAAGACAGTGTCGTCTTTGGCTCTGGCGCGCAGATTTGCAATATCAAGGCGATCGAACCAGACATCGCGAACATCAAGGGAAATCTGTTCATAGCCTTGATCAGTAAGCGTATCGCGAATGATTTTTTCGGCAACGCCGAGGCGATTGAAATATAGCCATGTAGCGAAAGTGGCTATCAGAAGCAGTAAAAACAAAAGGGTGAGAGAGAGACGCTTTAGCATGAATTATGGCCCTCCCCCTTAAAACCTTGCAAGATAATAGAGATTAAAACGCTAAACTGCCCCTAAGTCTAGCCGCAAATCACGGCAATTCGATGACCATGCCATCATAGGCAGGCTCAATATTTTTGGGTAATTCCGCCTTTAGCGTGTTGTAGTCAAGGTCGATATGAAGATTGGTGAGAACACCATGCTTTGCCTTGGCTTGTTTTATCCATTTAACGGCCTGCTCGACATTGGCGTGGGATGGATGCGGCTTATAGCGCAAGGCATCGACAATCCATAAATCGGCCCCTCTGGCCTCGTCAAAACTGCGCGGCGGTAATTGCGCTACATCGCTGGAATAAACGGCATTAAACTTTTCACCTTCCGCTGGGCAAAAACGAAAGCCAAGAGACATTACCCCGCCATGCTCCTGCTCGAAAGCTGTGATGTTTATATCGCCACCGGGGCCTTTAATGGTCACCGATTGATGGAGCGCCGGGATCAGGTTTTTTTCCAATATTGGTGGATAAAAACTGCCCTCGGCCTGCACAAAGCAATAGGAAAAACGGTCATGCAATTCCGGTGAGGTCAGCTCATGGGACCAGACGGGTATGCGCTTGCGGTTATGAATGGCAAGAACGCGCAAATCATCGAGGCCGTGTAATTGGTCGGCATGGTCATGGGTGATAAAGACCGCATCAAGACGACTGACCCGGGCACTTAAAAGCTGTTCACGCAAATCCGGCGCGGTGTCGATGAGAATGATGGTGCGTTTATCGGCATCGCTCCAATCATCATTAGCGGCAATTTGTTCAACCAGAATAGAGCAACGACGGCGGCGGTTTTTGGGATTATGAGGATCGCACGCGCCCCAGCGCCCACTGCCATCCTTGCCGCCAATGCGTGGCACACCGCCGGACGACCCGCAGCCCAAAATGGTGATCCGCATTTTATGGGACGCACTCACTCTTAGGGCCTTTCGGCTTTAGCAAACAGGCGAAAGAAATTATCGCTTGTCTGACGGGCGAAGTCTTCTTCGCTGAGATTTTTCAAATCTGCCATGAAGCTGGCAATATGCGGCAGATAGGATGGTTCATTGCGCCGCCCGCGTTTGGGGACTGGTGCGAGATAGGGGCAGTCGGTTTCAATGATGAGGCGATCCATGGGCACGAAACGGGCGACGTCCCGCACTTCTTCGGCTTTTTTGAACGTTGTTATGCCGGAAAAAGCAATCATGCCGCCAAGCTCAAGGGCTGTTTTGGCAAGGGCCATGCCGCTGGTATAACAATGCATCAGGGGTGTGAATGGTTTTTCTTTATGGCTCGCCAATAATAATTCGCTCATATCATCATCGGCCTCGCGATTATGAATGATGAGAGGCAGATCGGTCTCCTGCGCCGCTTTTATATGGGCTTCAAAAACGGGTTTCTGGGCCTGACGATTGGAATGCTCATAATAATAATCAAGCCCGCATTCACCAATGCCAATGGCGCGGGGGTGGGCGGCGAGATCAATCAGTGTTGATGGCTCCAAACCCTCCGCTTCTTCCGCGTAATGGGGGTGGACCCCCACCGAATGCCAGATATCGCTATTGGCCTCGGATATGGCCATGATTTTTTCGATATTTTCCAACCGGTCGCTGATGGTGAGCATGGTGGAGATACCGGCCACACGGGCGCGGTTGATGACATGATCAACCTCGCCCTCAAATTGCGGGGCGTGTAAATTAACATGGCTATCAACCAGCATGAGACCTCACCAAAGGTTGGAAATATTGTCCAAGCAAAGCGATCATATGACCCCTGTCAGCGTTTAAAGCTGTCCCCCGATCAAGCAGATCGCGGGAATCTTCATAAGTCCGTAGCATTTCATCCATGCTGGCATGGGTAAATTTACGGCCCTCCTTTTCAAAAGCGCCAGCTTTGCGAATTTCCTGCTCCAGACTTTGCAATAATAAATTGGAAAAGCTGCGCCATAGGGTTTCGTTTTCCTTGCGCACCAGAACATTTTGCACCTTGTGCAATAATGGGCGTTCTTTCACTCCGGCGAGAAAATCGTCAATCAGTGCAATGGCCCGCCCGCCATCGCCCACCGCAAGGCGCAGGGCATAGCCGGGACGGCCATTGCTGGCTTTGGCCAAGCCCATGGCTTCGTCGGGTTCGCACCAATCGCCATCGCGCAAAAAAGCGGCGATGGTTTCCTCTTTAACAGGCAATAGCCCAAGCCTGCGGCAGCGTGAGCGTAATGTTGGCAGGGTTTTGCCGGGCGCATCACAAAGCAGCAGCAATAAAACATGCGCGGGCGGCTCTTCGAGCAGTTTTAAAAGAGCATTGGCGGCGTTTATGTTTAAATCATCTGCCTTGTCGATAATCACTACCCGCCTCGGGCTGAGCGCTGCGGTTAATTGCATTTTCGCATTGATCTTGCGAATGGTCTCAACAGGTATTTGTGTTTTCTGTTTGCCTTTATCATCAAAGGGGCGCTCACAAAGGATTAAATCCGGATGGGCATTTTGCGCAATTAGAGAAAAACACTGGCTCTCATTATTAAACTTCAGCGTTTTATCATCGCGCAATTCATGGGGCGCGAGATAGGCTCTGGCAATGCGAAAGGCCAGCGTTGCCTTGCCGATGCCATCGGGCCCGGTCAGCATCCAGCCATTGTTGAGATTGTTTTCATCGAGCAAGAGCCGTAAATTCTGTTCAATTCCACCAGCACCAAGGAAATTTAGGCGGGCCTGTGGTGGGGGAAATTCCTCTTCCGGATCATCCGCCATGACTACCCTCCAATTTTTTCTCCACGACGGCAAATATTTTGTCAGCAATATTGTCGATGGATTGGCGCGCATCAATCACATGGCAACGCTCAGGTTCAGCGGCGGCGATTTTCAAAAACCCCTGACGCACGGCTTCATGATAGGATTGCTGCTTGTCTTCAAAGCGATTGGCATCACCGCGCCCACCGGCGCGGGCAAGGCCATCTTCTACCGGTAGGTCAAGAATAAAAGTGATGTCCGGCCAATGCGCGCCGACGACAATATTTTCCAATGCGTTGATGACAGTTTCATCAATGCCTCCTGCCGCCCCCTGATAGGCGCGGCTTGAATCGGCAAAACGATCGCACAAAACTATTTTATTTTGGGACAATGCGGGCAGGATGGTTTTGCTTAAATTCTCTGCCCTAGCGGCGTTCATTAAAAGCGCTTCGGTAACATCATCCCAGCGATCAACCTTCCCCGTTATCAGTAAATCGCGGATGGCTTCTGCCGATGGCGGGCCGCCGGGTTCCCGGGTTAAAACTGTTTCATAACCCTGACTTTCGAGACGTTCTTTCAGCAAGCCAATTTGTGTGGATTTGCCACCGCCCTCGCCGCCTTCAAAACTGACAAATAAACCGTTCACCCATCTACCTCATCGCTATCAGGAGGGGTTAGCAAGGAGCGCAGGCCAAAACCGATCTTGGCAAAGAACCCAACTTCGCGAACAGTTTCTTCGGCGTAAAGGGGAAACTCAACCGCCTCTTGCCCCGGCATGGATATGCGCAACACGGCGACCTGCTCGCCTTCGTCAATTGGTGCCCGCAATGGCGCTTGATAAACGATTTCGCCACTAGCCTGATCAAGGGCCGTGCGTGCTGTTAGAAAGCTAATTTCGCTGTGAACAACGAGGCCAATTTTATCAACCCGCCCCATAAACACATCGGCCTCGCCAACCCGCGTGCCGGCGGTGAAAAATATCCGATGGTCAAATAGATCAAATGCCTGCTCCATCAGCCGCGTGGCCTCGCGACTGCGAGATTGTGCTGATTCAAGGCCGTTTAAAACGATGATCCGTCTTTGACCATCTTTGAAAGCCGTGCCCACAAGGCCATAGCCACTTTCTTCGGTGTGGCCGGTTTTCATACCGTCGGCACCGTCAAAACTTTTCAGCAGCGGATTGCGGTTAGCTTGTGTAATATTGGACCAGGTAAATTCTGCTTCCGCAAAGATCGGATAAAGCCCCGGATAATCATGGATGATTTTACGAGTTAACAGCGCCAAATCTCTGGCGCTCATTTTTTGATTGGGGTCCGGCATGCCGGTTGCGTTAGCAAAAGTGGATTGGGTCAACCCCCAAGCGGCGGCTTTGCTATTCATGAGCTTGGCAAACGCCTCCTCAGAACCGGCTATATTTTCCGCAACCACCTGAGCGGCATCATTGCCCGATTGAATAATGATACCGCGCAGTAAATCGCGCAAGGCAATCTCATCGCCGACCAGTACCCACATTTTGGATTCGCCCGTGCCCTGCCCGCGCCGCCACGCAGCTTCACTAACAGAAAACTTTGTATCAAGGGTAAGCTCCCCGTTTTGGATCATGTCAAACAGGATGGCGATGGTCATCAGCTTGCTCATAGAAGCTGGGGCCATGGGCCTTTGTCCATCGCGTTCAAACAAGATTTGACCGCTTTCATAATCCATAATCAGGGCGATTTTGGCTTTGGTGCGTACACTGGCATAGGCCGGGGCAAAGACGGACGCAATCACCAAAGCCCCTAAGAGACCTCCCAGAAAAGCGCGCAAAAACACCCCCGACCGGGGTTTTAACAGACGGCGATCAGGCAAGACAGAATAGGAGGTTTGGGCAGAGAACCACGAATGCATAAGCTTACTATTGCCATATTATACCGGGCAAAGCCACCGAGAGAGCAGGAGGCTAGACGATTTTTACGGCAAAATTAGGGTTGAAAAATCCTTGCATCGCCAAATCCGGCTGAAACCGCATCGGCCCTCGCTTTTTCCGCATCACTAAGAGAGGCAAAAGGCCCGAGCCGGACATGATAAAGAGAGCGTCCACTGGCATTTTTCAAGCGTGAGGTGCGAACCGGTTGGGTGTCAGACAGGACGAGCGATGCTTTATTGGCATTTTGCGCCGAAGAAAAAGCCCCGACCTGAACGAGATATAGGCCGTTTGTTGAGGCATTGGTAATTTTAGCCGGTTGCGCGGGCCGCCCGACAATAGGGGCATCACTGGTCGGTTTCATCACGGCATGGGTCCAACCCGGCTCAGATGCTTCCTCTGGCCCGGTGGCCACACGAACCTGCACCGTTCCCATATCCGGTGACAGGCTGGCAGCAGCCATCACCACTTCGGGATTATTGATTTCCGGCGCGCCAAGGGCAATTATGGCATCGCTCATTTTGGCTTCTCCGATATAGCGCACCCGAACCCGCTCAAGTCCTTTATTTTCATAGCCTATTTTGCGGGCGGCGGCGCGGGAGAGATCAATCACTCGGCCATGGGCAAAGGGCCCGCGATCATTCACCCGCAAAATAATACTGCGCCCATTGGAAAGATTGGTCACTTCGACAATTGACGGCAAAGGCAGGGTCGGATGGGCGGCGCTCAGGCGGTTCATGTCAAAAATCTCACCATTAGCCGTCAGACGGCCATGGAATTTTGGTCCATACCAAGACCCCGTACCCGTGGCCACATAATCCTTATCGACTTTGGGATAATACCAGATACCGGCGACTTTATAGGGCTTGCCGACTTTGCGAATGGGGCGTGCCTTGGCCACTGGCGACGGCCTGTTCATACCATCTTCTGCATCTTTTGATGGGTCAAGAATCACCCCCGGAGCCGGTGGCAGGTCTGTGCCTCGGCTGGCGCAAGCCGCAAGAGCACCTAAGCTTATGAAAATTAAGGAATATTTTAGTAATTTTGCGTCTCGAAAGCCCATTGCCATTGCCTTTGATCCATAACTAGTAAGGAGTTCGCCCTACCCTCCCCGCTCCGCGTTACTAATTTATTAACCATATCGGCCGCTGGCACCATAAAAACATTGAAATATCACCTTGCACAAAACCCCAAGCTGGCTGTAGGTATCGGCTTTCCAGTTGCTGGATGGGTGGCCGAGCGGTTTAAGGCACCGGTCTTGAAAACCGGCGTGCGTGAGAGCGTACCGTGGGTTCGAATCCCACCCCATCCGCCATTTTTTAAAGTCCATTCCGGACATATTGCTTACTGATTATTGTCCGCCCAAAGTGTCCGCCATGGCCTGGTGAAAGCGAGGGGTCATTGGCATTGGCGGGGTTTTTGCCGGGCTAAGGGAAGTCTCCGCCATAAGCCCATTGATAGTGGCCGAGGAATTAAAACTGGCGGCGGCGTTTGATAATTTTCCTCCGGTATCCCATAGGGAATGGGGATTACTAAAGCCACTACCCGCACCCTCTTTTACGGCATTGATTACAAAAGACCTGACCCCGTCTTCTGCGGCCTGTTTTACAGCCCCCATGATAAAGTCGCGGCCATTATCGGGACTGCCACCTTTGAGTTTGCACAAGCGCGCCGCTTTACTTTTTGCCGCTTCGGGCCCGCGCTGATTAAGCAGCGCATCTTCATCTTCAATGGCTTCGCCCACATAGCCCATCATGACTGTGGAAAAGCACCAAAGTTTGAGCTCTTCGCGTTTGAAAGAGGCAATGGCAGAAAGCTGTGCGCCTGTGGTTGGGATGAGCCCGGCAAAATTGCCCGTGGCAGATTCATAAAGCTGCAGTATTTTGTCTATTTTCTCAAATTGCTGCGCAATATTTTGCGCGGAAGAGCCTTTGGCAAGAAAATAGCCTTCGTCATAGAGGGCGCGAAATTCATGCCCGAAATCTTTATTGATCTGCCACACCCAATTTGCAATTTTCGGGCTGGCAATAAGATAGTCATAATCTTTTTCATATCGCAGCGCTTCTTGCCATAAGGATTTGCTGACCCATTCGGGACGCGTTTCATCAAGGCTGACAAGCTGCAGGCTGTCTGCATTCTTCTGCAAAATATCAATACCATTCTCGCCGCCAATAATAATTCCTTCCGCACGGGCGCTGGCCATGTCCATGGCGACTTCGTCCCAAGTGTTTTCACCTCCCTCGCCACGGTCATAACGGTAGAGGAAATCAAAAACCTGCCGTGCAGTGCCACCATTTTGCGGGTTTATCCAGCTTCGGGTGAGGTAGAGATTGGGGCCATTGGCGAGATAGGTGGGGTTTTCACTGTCATAGCGGGACAGGGCGCGAAAACCATTGATGAACAAGATTTGCCCATAATCCAAAGGGGCCATGGGGGAAGTAAAATCCTCCTGCCCGGTTTTTAAGGCCCAGGCCTTTTGCCAATTTGCGATATAGGCAGCCTCAAGACGAGTGGCAGGATAGGAGCTTAAATCTTCAATCAGCCGATAATCCCCTATCAGCTTCCAAGGCAGTTCCGGGTCGGAAAAGTCCAGCAAGGTGCGGTTGATTTCCTGAAAGCCGTCAACATTATATTCCACATGCAAAATTAATTGTACAGTTTCTCTGGCCTTTTGTTCATTGGGCTGCTGATAAAAGGTTTGTGCCTGCAAAGAACTGTTCCGTAGGGTGATGCTTATTTGACGAGTGGTGCTTGCCGCCCCGACATCGTTTTCAGCCGCCATGCCGTCTTCTTCAGCAGACCCCTCTTCCCCAATTGCGGATATGTTCTCTGCCAGTAGGAAGATGGTGTCATCACTTTCACTCAAAGAATTGCCCTCGCCTATTAAGGGGCTGTTCACGGCAGCAGTGTCGGCCTCATATTCCAGAACTACATAGGAGGTCAGCTCTGTTCCGAGCCTTGCATAAAAAGGCTCTAATTCTTTTGCGGTGCGAATCTTTTGGAATGTGCCACCGGTTTTTTCGGCAATGCGCTGCAACAGTTCTGAATCGGAATCATTGCCAAGGGCAATAGCAAACACGCGTATATTGCGCGCCTTTAGGGCTTCTACCACCTCTTCTTCTGAGCCCCCGACATTGTCATAGCCATCGGTAAGCAATATGACTACGCCATTTTCCAACTCGTCCATATTGGCCGCATCGGCAAGGGCATAGAAAATACCCGTGGAGCTTTGCATTTCCAAGGCTTTGACGGCTTCCTCATAGGCCTGACGGTCGTCCAATGGCTGTAAAGGAATGAGACGGGTTACAGATCCCGCAAAGCTCGACAACCCCACCGGCATTTGCGGTGGTAATTGCGCGATAAGGTCAATAATAGCTTCCTTGCTGACATCAAAAGCATCAATATCGCCCATGGAATAGCTGACATCAGTGAGAATCAATAATTTCTTCTGCTCCTGATTGATATTCAACAGGCGCGGCTTGACCAAGGCGTCATTATCTCGAATGGCAAAATGCGAGGGCAGCCATACCCCTTCCCCGCTAGATTCTATTTTCAGGGACAGGCGAATTTGCGGCCAATTTGAAAAATCCGTTCTGGCAATTTCCAAAAGGCTGGCTGTTTCAGGATCTGCTGGCTGCAAATCTGAGAATTGCATCACTGGGGGCTTGTCTTGGAGGCTGGGAGTTTTGCCATCAATGCTAAAGGGCGTGCCAGTGGTGAGTTCACCATCATAGATTAGAACAGGGGTCCAATTGCCAATGGTTTCTGGGTTGGCAGGTCCAGCCAGCCGGTCCAAAGGAGCAATGGTCGGCAAAAAACGGATGGCAAACTGGTGGTGAGCAATGGGCTTTTGAGCCCGCAATAGGGTTTGCTCTAATCCATCCCCATGGCGCAGGCGCAATTCGACCACCGGCATATGTGGCGCGGGTAAATCATAATCATAAATATAATCTTCCAGTGGCCGATCATAGGTGATGAGGTCAAATAATTTGGTTTTGCCGTCTTTTTCAGCCTGCACAAATACACGGGTTCCATAATAAGGGCCGTATGTGCTATGGGCGTAATTTGGTGAGTAGTCGATCACCTCTTTTAACAAATCAAAGGCGGCTTTGGTTTGTTCATTTTGTGCCGCAAACCATTTTTCGCTTTGGTTTTGCAAAGCCTGCCAATCGGCCTCATAGGTTTTTTGATCTATGTCCAGCCGTCGGAGAATTTCCTTTAGGGTTTTGCTTGCGGGGCTTTTTTTTGCCTGTGTAACGGGGGCAGGCTTGTAATAATTATCGGAATAAAGGAATTTTGCTTCCCACCCTTGCGCCTTTATGAGTTCAGCCAATAATGCGGCTTTATCTGGCACATTGGCAAAGCGGGTTCGCAAAACTTCTTCCGGGGATTGTTGGCGTGCATAATAGGATGACAGCGTAATTTCATCGCGGACAAAGCGGTAAGCGCCTTCCGGGGTTTTGAGATGAGCAGCCGCCTGTGAGATCGTTTGACCGGGTAATTGCAATTCATCCTGATAGGCCGCTAATAATTGCGGCATGGTCAGGGTTTTTAAAGGTGATTTTTGAAACCACCAAAAAAGCGCTGCCAAGAAAATAAAGAATGAGGTAGCCGCAATAGCGATAGTCCGGCGGACATTATGGGTCATGACCAGTCCTCCCCTTTTGCAAAAGCATTTAGTCTCTGTCTCTCGCTATACAGACTATGCAATTTGTTTCAGGCGACAAGTGGTGAATGGAGTGCTTATGTAATTTTATTGCACTCATGAACACACGGCAAATAGCTGAAAAACAGTTTTGCGAAAAATGTTACAGTGTGAGTTTAACGGTGACCTAATCCATGACAAGAGGTCTGAAAGTAAAAAACTTTTCCTTTTGACCATAGGTGTCGGCCATGGAGACAGCGAGGGCTATCACTCTGTTTTCAACCGACTGACAGGGCCAGAACTGGCGATTGTTGGCGGCATGTTTGGCGCAATCGCCAATATCTATTTCGTCATTATTATCAGATTGAGAGAGCTGTTTTTCAAACTCCAAGGCGCTTTTCATCATTTGTTGGTTGAGCTGGCGTAATTCCTCAATCACCCGTGCTGGAGGGGTTGAGCGCTCCGTGCACCAGTTTTTGATACTGTCGAGGCTGACCTCATGAAAAGTTGCGGCCTCGCGCTGCGACATGCCCGAGAAGCCTAAGAGAAGTTTATAAAATGGAACCATTTTACCACTATAGGAACTGACTGCTGGATGTATATTTATGACGTTTTCACCCTTTCGCGCTGGACAAACCCGACAGTAAGACGATTGAGATAATGCTCAAAAACCTCCTCCTGCTCGTGACGAGAGCGCTTGGTTGCCAAATATCTGTACCATGCCTCTCTAAACTGGACCGCTACTCGAAAGCGGGCCGTACTTGTTGCCCTTTCCTTATTTTTCGACATCGGTAAGCGCATGCTCCATCTCCCATAATGGCAAGTTAGCAATCAGCACGCACGAGTCGATACTGTAATATTACAGTAATTTAGTAGTGCTGAGATAGAAACAGCGTGAGGTCAGCGCCTATCCACCGGGCAAAAGATCGGTCCGCCTCGCCACCAGCATGGCCGCAGTTTGCGATTCTACCCCGAGGGAGGTTTGCAGCCTTTGCCAATAATCATAATAGGTGCGCGGGGTTATGCCCATATGCTCGCAGGTCTTTTCACGCAAATTACAGGCTGAATTGGCCTCTATATGCGCATCGATGAAGTATAAGAATTCCAGTAATTTTGGCGTCAGGTGCAAAGTTGGCTTTTTGCTTCTGGTCAAAGCGAGGCAATGATCAAGCAATGGCTGGGCGATATGGTCCAGAACCCGTAGCGCATCGACGCTCAAATCAAGTCTTTTGGGAGCGGCCATGGACAATGCGCCACCATGCAGAGGGTATATATAGCCCTCATTGCGGCCAAATTTTTCCCGTATCGCGATCAAACGACGAACCGGGGGGGGCTTGTCAACGACCTTTAAGATGTCGTGGTAATAAAATGGCTTGTATAATTTCAAGGAGCATAAATAGAGCGGGTCATGGACATAAAGACGACGCTCCATCCAGAGATTCATAAATTCGGGGTCGCCGGTATAGAGCATTTGTTTGCGAAATTGCGCGGTGCCGGGATTGAGACGCGGTGCCAGAAATATGCACTCAACCTTGAACAGGTCATGCAATTCTCGCTGGATCAATTCTTTTAGTGCTTCTTTAGACTGGCAGGCGCGTAGCTCTGCCAGGAAGCTGTCTGCTAGAAACATTGAACCTTTAGGGCTTTCACCCACCTCTCCCAATGGCGTTACCGGCGTTAAGAGCCTGAAATAGTAAATAACGCACTATCCGCAACGTCCCATTTTAAGTTACCAAGAGCAAAGTAATAGCCGAATCTCATGCTCTCAACACATATGGCTCTCCCCCCGAAGAGCTTTCTTGCCTTAGATCAATAAAAGGATTTGAGGCAAATTACACCCTACACCAATATAATAGGGGATACAAATTTTGCCAGTATTTTCAACCGGTAATTGATTATCTGAGCCATGCTGCTAGTTTCGCGCTATGATGGAATTATTATCCGGTGCTTGGGTGTCTTATGCTTTTGGCGCTCTCATATTTGTGACCACTATTGTCAGCTGGTTTACCCGTGACAAACGCATGATTGCTATGGCGCTAATTATTTTGGGGCAATGGCTTGTTTCTCTGGTCGCTATCCATGCTTTTTCATTTGATGCGATGGGGCAGCGAATCGTCTTTGCCCTACTTAATTTTGCCTCCTTTTTTGCCTTGATCCAGTTTAATCGGGGAAAGGAATATGATCCCAATCTTTGGGCTTTCGTGGCAATCTTTTTTGATGGGGCGATGCTCCCGTCTCATTTTTCCCCCCTCTATGACTGGCTTGGTTGGTGGGGGCATACCTTCTGGGTCAATATCTGTTATCTATTGGTGATCCTGACTTTGCTGTTTGGCATCAGCCACCGGCTCTATCTGGATTGGAAAGCCTGGCGGGTTTATGGGTATTTGGGGGATGGCCAGAGGCAAGGCACAAGGTGAGGGTTCTATTTGTCGCGCTTGGTCCAGCTTGAAAACAGGCCGGGGCGCTTTTCCTTATCGCTTGGCTGTTCAGCGCTTAATTTTTTCTGCCCAGATGAGGCCGATGGGTCAAATTCCGGCGTCACCAGCCCGGCGGAGAAAATGACTTTTGCCCCCTCTTCCACGGTCATTTCTAATGGCTTGGTGTCGGCGCGTGGGACAAATAGCAAAAAGCCGGATGTGGGGTTTGGGGTGGTTGGCACGAAAATGCTGATCAGCTCTTCGCCCTCCTCTGCCAAATGATGGGCGATCTCGCCCTTGGTATCGGTGACCACAAAGCCAAGCACCCAAGTGTCTTTTTTGGGATATTCCACCAGCACCATCTCTTTAAACGAGCGGTCGGTCTGTTGCAGGGCCATTTCAAAAACATTTTTCAAAAAGCCGTAAAGATTGCGCACCACCGGCATTGAGTCCAAAAATCGCTCGCCAACCCGAATCATGGCGCGGCCAAGGAAGTTTTTGGCAAAAGTGCCAAGCAATATCAGCCCGACAATCGCCACCAATACCCCAAAACCGGGGATATAAAAATCGAGATTGACCTCCGGCTTGAAGCGATCGGGGATCCAGTGCTGAACAAATGTATCCAGTGAGGCCATGGGCCCGGTGATGAGCCAGACGATGACCGATCCAGTGATGATGATTGGCGCAGCAACGACAATGCCCGCAAAGAAATTATTGCGGATAGTCGCCAAAAAGCCGGGTTTTGGTAATCCGGCCGTTTGAGGCTCATTGTGTTTTTTATTCTTGGGGTCCGGCTGGGTCACTTTATAGGTTTTCTCTGTCTGGCGCTTTGCTAATCATAATAGAATGATTTTTTAGAAATTACAGGGGGTTGCGCAAAGGTAATGAAGGCGTTTTATGAAGCTCTCTTGAAGCTTGTCGAAACTGGCGAAAAATGTTCTCTTTCTGCTTATGACTGACAACCAGAAATATCGGGGATTTGTGGTGAAATTTGGCGTTAAATGGATCTTTGCCGGGGCAGTTATCGGCTTTTTCGGGCTTTTTGCTCTGGCGGCGTTTCTGGCGCAGGACAATATTGCCAGATTTTTAATTAACCCCCGGGAGCCTTACGACACCTATACCCCGCCCCCAGCGCCTGATTATGCCCGTCCTTCTAGCTGGCTATTGTTTCCGCAAAATCTGGAGGGGGCAGAAGCGGCGGTTTTTTACGTCCATTCCACCACCTATCGCAGTGCTGAACATTGGAACGCGCCGATTCTCGACAAGAAATCAGGCTCACTATTATCGCGCATTTCCGTTCCCAATGAGGCTGGCCCTTTTCGTTCCATGCAGGCGGTGTTTGCCCCGCGCTATCGCCAGGCCACGCTTTATGGTCTTTTCACCTCCAAATATCAGGGCCGGGCAGCGCGCCTTACGGCCTATCAGGATGTGCGCCGGGCGTTTGAGGTTTTCCTTGAAAGCGTGCCCGATGACATGCCGATCATTCTCGTTGGCTATGGTCAGGGCGGTTTGCATGTGCAGGGCCTGCTGATGGATTATTTTCAGCAGGGCGAGCTTTTGCGCCGTCGTTTGGTGGTGGCTTATATTATCGACCATGCAACACCGCTCGATATGTTTGAAGACGAGCTGGCCAAAACCCCGCCCTGCGCCGCCTCTGATGATATTCGCTGCGTTATTTCATGGACGAGCTATGCACCAGAATTTAGCTCTGAAATTGAACGCCTGCGCAATAGCTCGCTGGTGTTTGATTCAACCCGGGAGCTCGACATCTCCAAGGACCGGCCACTTTTATGCACCAATCCCCTGAACTGGAAAATTAACGGCGAGGCCCCGGCCAGCGAGCATGACGGTGCGGCCTCGGCAACGGGCCTGCGCTATGAAGACGAGCCGGCGATTATTAAAAACAATATTTCAGTGACCTGCGAAAACGGTGTTGCGCTTTTGAGTAAAACATCAAAACGTTATCTGCGCCGCCCCAAATATCTCGGCAAAAAATGGGCCCCCCTCACCTATAATATGTTCTATGACGACATCCGCCAGAATGTGACCCTGCGCGTCGACCAATGGCGCGAGGTTTGGGAGCAAGAAGAAAAACGCACCCCGCCGATAGATTCAATCGAAGATATTTCCGACGCGCCGATTAATAAGGTTCCGGGGTAAGGGTAAATTCGTAAGGTACGTAGGGTGGATTAGCCGAAGGCGTAATCCACCAAGATGTGCGGCGGGATTTCTAGCATCAATTTTACAAATATTTTACGAACAGATGCCGCGTTTAAAATCGATTGTGCATCACGCGCATGAGTGCACACATTGTCTAGCAAAGTGGTGGATTACGCCTTTGACTATCCACCTTACGATGGGATTTAACGTTGCGGGTATTCACACACAACAACGTGACACCCTTTGCTTTGTTGGTGCAATATCATTTAGATGGCCTTTGTCGACGCATTTTGCTTCGCTTATATTTTTTCTGATACTCGCGTCGCTGCTTTGTAACCTCATACAACACGATGCCCGATGTTGTTCCCAAATTCAGGCTTTCAATCATTCCAAACATAGGGATGCTAACGCATATCTCGCTATGCTCAACAGCCAGATTGCTTATTCCCCTTGATTCACTGCCAAACCAGACAGCTAGCTTAGTGTATATGGTGTAATCTACTTCGTGCAGGATTGCGTTTCTTTTGCCCTTGATGTGTGGGGACGTAACGATTGATATAAAGTGATTTTTGTTCAAGTGCTCGATGCATTCTTCGGTACTATCGAACCGCTTTACAAAGCTCCACTTTATGGCTGAGACAGAAGTTTTCGATAGAGATTTTTTTTCTCTCATATCTTGCCAATCGTCAGGGAGAGCCCGCCTTGGATCAATGATGTAAGTTTTTTCAACACCTAATGCATTGACGTTGCGTATTACCGTGCCAATATTTTTGATATTGCTCGGGTTTTCCAGAACGGCAATCAGGTTTTTACAACGGTAAGGGCTGATTTTGTCTGCACGTTGTCGAACCGTGTTCTTTTCTGAAATAGTTTCGTTTGATTCCATGGTGCTGTCTCCGTTACACCCGGTTGATTATACTAAACCTTTAATTTGCTTTGCTCTGGAGGTGAAAAAATACGGTTTTTTGAATTCCTGAACCATTCAAACTTCCATCTATTAAATGACAGCAATAAACTAGGATGTGTTTTCGCCCTATACATGGAAGCATTTGCCCTACTCAGAAAAGAAATGCAGCGATTGACGTTTTTTCGCCAGCGCATCAATTTCTTGCAGCTCGGTCAAAAACACTTCCAGCAGGTGCAGCGGGATCATGTTCGGGCCATCAGACGGGGCTTTGTCTGGGTTGGCGTGGGTTTCGGCAAAAATTCCGGCTACGCCTACGGCCATGGCGGCTCTTGCCAAGGTTGGCACCATTTCTCTTTGGCCGCCAGAAGTTGCGCCTTTGCCGCCCGGTTGCTGGACCGAGTGGGTGGCGTCAAAAATAATCGGTGCGCCTGTGTCTCTCGCCATGGTCGGGATGCCGCGGAAATCTGTGACCAATGTGTTATAGCCAAAGCTCGCCCCGCGTTCGGTTATCAGAACGTTTGAATTACCGGCCTCGACAATTTTGGCAGCGACGTTTTTCATATCCCATGGGGCGAGGAATTGGCCCTTTTTTACTTTGATAACTTTGCCGGTTTTGGCGGCGGCGACCAGCAGATCTGTCTGGCGGCACAAAAAGGCGGGGATTTGTAAGACATCGACCACTTCGCCCACCGGGGCGCATTGCTCGCGCTCATGAATATCGGTCAGCACCGGCACACCGAGACTCTCGCGGATTTCAGCAAAAATCGGCAGGGCCTGTTTCATGCCAATACCACGGGCCGAATGAATTGAGGTGCGGTTGGCCTTGTCGAAGGAGGATTTATAGACAAAGCCGGTGCCGAGCCGGTCAGTCATTTCCTTCAGGGCCGATGCCATTTCGAGGGCATGCTCGCGGCTTTCCATGGCGCAGGGGCCAGCGAACAGGGTGAAGGGCAGATTATTGGCGATATTGACCTGGCGCGAGGCAATTTTGATGGTGACGGTGTTTGAGGGCTGAGACATGTTTTTTGATGTTTTCTAATGTTGCGGTGCGAAGCACCTTTGGATGAAAATGCTATACGGGCTTGACCCTGACGGGTAAGTCACGTCATAGAGCACTTCTGTGAAAAGTGGAAACCGGTTTTCAGATAAGAAGTGCGTAAAAACAAACAATTAGAGCATTTTAGCGTTTCTTGGAAACGCTAAAATGCTCTAACCATAGGCGGAAGTATATGCAAAGCCGGAAAGGCATTTAGA
>WFQB01000013.1 GCA_015487305.1 Parvularculaceae bacterium
AGATGTGTATAAGAGACAGTAACCTTCCAGCACTTCGCGCTCAAAAGCATGGGCATCGGTAATCGCATTGGCCTCTTCCAAAGAAAGATTGTGCCAAGCGAGATCCAGCAGGGAAGCGGCAATAAATTCGGTGGTTTTAAAGCCCTGATTATGGGTCGAGGCCCGCTTCATTTTTTCCACCAATTCGGTTGGAATAATTTCACCGGTTTCGGTATGCTTGGCATAAACCGCAAGGACATCGGGTTCAGCGGCCCAATGCTCCATAATTTGCGCCGGAAATTCGGTGTAATCGCGGGGGCCGGAAACGCCTGCATAGCGGTCAAATTTTTGCGTGGTCATCAACCCATGCAGGCCATGGCCAAATTCATGGAACAAGGTTTCCACTTCACCAAAACGCATCAGGGCAGGTTTGCCATCTTCCGGTTTTACGAGGTTTAGATTATTGGTAATGATGGGGCGGACAGGCTCATCAAGGGCCGAAGCCCCGCGATAAGAGCTCATCCATGCGCCGCCGCGTTTGGATTCGCGGGCAAAGCTGTCAGTCATGAAAATGCCGAGATGCTCGCCATTTTCATCCTTCATTTCATAGGTCACAACTTCCGGATTCCACACTGGCACATCATCAAGTTTTTCAAAGCTGACACCCCAAAGCTTGTTGGCCACATAGAATGCGCCTTCGCGAACATTTTCCAACTCGAAATAAGGCTTCAATTCGCTGTCATCAAAAGCATATTTGTCTTGGCGCACTTTTTCTGACAGATACCACCAGTCAGAAGCGCGCACTTTATAATCGCCCCCTTGAGCATCGGCCAAAGCCTGCATGGTTTCCAACTCTTGCTTGGCGCGCACAAGGCCCGGACGCCAGACCTTTAGCAAAAATTCTTCCGCCTGTTCCGGGGTTTTGGCCATGCGGGTTTCCAGTTGAAATTCTGCATGGCTTTTATAGCCGCGCAATTTTGCCGCTTCGGCACGCAGGCGGGCAATTTGCAAAATTACTTCGCCATTGTCGCTGTCGCCACCATGGGCCGCGCGCTGTGTGTAGCCTTCAAATAGTTTCTGGCGCAATTCGCGGTTTTCCGCAGAGCTCATAAAACCTTCATAAACCGATCGATCAAGCCCAAATACCCAAGCGTCCTTATAGCCTTTTGCTTCGGCTTTGGCCTTGGCGGCCTGTTTGAGTGCTTCAGGCACGCCAGCCAGATCAGCCTCATCAGTGACCACCATTTCAAAAGATTTGGTTTCTTTTAAAAGATTTTGTCCAAATTGCGTGGTCATTTTGGACAAAGCGGCATTGATCTCTTTCATCCGCGCCTTGGCTTCTGGCTCTAGCGCCGCGCCGGAGCGGACAAAATCGCGATGATATAATTCTAAAAGGCGCATTTCTTCGGCATTGAGGCCGAGATTATCGCGTGCTTCATATAGGGTATGAATCCGTTGCCAGATGGCATCATCAAGATAGGCGGTATCGTAAACTTGGCTAAGGCGCGGATAGATGGTGCGCTCCATGGCCTGTAAATTGTCATTAGTGTCGGTATTGGTGATATTGCCAAACACAGCAGCCACGCGGCTCAAATCCTTGCCGGCGCGTTCCATATAAAGAATAGTGTTTTCAAAGCTTGGCTCTTCTGTGGAACTGGAAAGGGCGGCTATTTCAGCTTCAAGATTGGCAATTGCCTGATCAAAAGCCGGTTCAAAATCTTCATCGGAAATTTCAGAAAAAGGTGGAATACCAAAGGGCGTGTCCCATTTCGCTAGTAATGGATTTTCTGCTATGGCTTCGGCGCTTACGGGCGCTGTTTCACCGGCATTTTCGGAAGATGGTGCAGAGGTCTCTTTATTGCCGCAGGCGGTCAATAGGGCGAGGGCGGCAACAGAACCGAGCAGCAGGCTGGTTTTAAAAATCTTATTGGTCATGAAACAGAAACTCCCTTAAAAACTAAAATCATTTGGGGTGATTATACCCTATGCAAACGCAAAAAGGCAGCCCGTAAAAGGCCGCCTTTTTACAAACATTCTTTCATCCCCAACGCTTAAATGTCAGCATCCGGGTCTTCCATCAATTCTTCTTTAGAGATTTTTTTATCGGTTACTTTGGCGTTTTCGATAATGAAATCAACAACCATGTCTTCAAAAAGCGGAGCGCGTAATTGTGCCATGGCGCTTGGGTTTTCATTGTAAATTTTTGCCAATTGCTCAACCGGCATCTGATATTGCATGGCCTGTTGCTGCAGGGCCGCTTGCAATTGCTCTTGCGAAACGGTGATATCGTTTTCTTTGCCAATTTCAGCCAGTACCAGACCAAGGCGCACACGGCGCTCGGCAATTTTGCTATATTCTTCTTTTAGCTCCTCTTCGGACTTGTCCTTGTCCTCATCATCAAGCTCGGCTGATTGGACCTGCTGCCAGATTTGCTCAAATTCGGCTTCAACCATGCCCTTTGGCAATTCAAAAGAATGGGTCTCGTCTAGTTTATCGAGAATTTCCCGCTTCAAATGCATACGGGTCTGGCCGGAAAGCTGATTTTCCAAAGTTTCGCGAACCCGTTTGGTCAAGGCTTCAAGATCATCAAAGCCGAGATTTTTAGCCAGATCATCATCAATTTTGGCTTCTTGTGGTGCTTGCACTTCTTTGACGGTGACATCAAAAGTGGCCGCTTTGCCTGCCAAATGTTTGGCGCCATAGTCTTTCGGGAAAGTTACCTCAATGGTTTTTTCTTCACCGGTTTTGACGCCAACCAATTGCTCTTCAAAACCGGGGATAAAGCTGTTGGAGCCAAGCACAAGCTGGCTGTCTTCGGCTTTGCCGCCATCAAATTCTTCGCCATCAACCTTGCCAACAAAATCAATGACCAGACGATCACCATCCTTGGCTTTGGCGGTTTTGCCACGGGGCTTATAGGTTTTGTTTTCGCCAGCAATATTTTGCAAGGCCTCATCGACATCCTCTTGTGGGGCTTCGGCAATTTTGCGGGTCAGTTCCAGCGCTTTGACATCGGTCAATTCAATTTCCGGTAGCACTTCAACTCTAAGGCTATATTCCAGATCGGCTTTACCCTCGATAACTTTTTCAACCAGATCATCTTCCAGATCAGGACGCGGTGGCATGGCCGGTTGCAGCTTATTATCTTCCAGCGCTTTTTTATTGGC
>WFQB01000014.1 GCA_015487305.1 Parvularculaceae bacterium
CCTCAGAGAGGTCGAAGACCAGATTTGGCTGGTCACATTCCTCGATTATGATCTAGGCTTCTTCGACAATAAGGAGGACAGGGTAGAACCAGCAAAAAACCCATTCGCACCGCAGAAGGTGTAAACCATCTATCCGGTAGAATATGTAAACCATGTGACAAGAATGGACCGGCAAAAAATGGTGGGCGATGAGAGACTCGAACTCCCGACATCTTCGGTGTAAACGAAGCGCTCTACCAACTGAGCTAATCGCCCTGATTTCATAGGGTCTGCTGGAGGTCAAAACACCTCCACCAAGCGCGCAATTAAGGGAAAACCAACTCCTTTGTAAAGGTATTTTTTGCCTCTTGAGCCACAAACAAAGAAAAAGCACCGCGCTTATCACACGGTGCTTTTTGATATCTTTCAAACGCCCCTTTAACGGGGTGCGTTTGCTTAATTCAGCGCGTCTTTCAGGCCTTTGCCTGGTGAGAATTTTGGCTGAATGGAAGCCTTGATCTGGATGGTCTCGCCAGTGCGCGGATTGCGCCCTTCGCGAGCTTTACGCTTATTGGCAGAAAAAGTACCAAAGCCAACAATGCGTACATCATCGCCCTTTTTAAGAGCCTCGGTAATACCGTCCAACACCGCGTCGACAGCGCGGCCTGCATCGGCTTTACTTAAATCTGCAAGATCGGCTACCCGGTCGATAAATTCGTTCTTGTTCATGGTCTTCCTTTCAGCAATTGGGCAGTAAATTCGCCCGGTGAGGCCTCGGTGTAGAGGCTCGGTGTGAATGACGGCATCAGTCTTCTCAACTTCGCGGGATACTCTCCTTGCCGCTGGCAAATGCGATATAAGTGACCGCATCCTTAACTTGTGAATAATGCCTTGTCGCAAAGCACGTCAAACAAATCCCCGATAGAATCAGCATTTTAGCGGATTCTACGAATTATGACACTGATTTATCTGTTGATTTATTTTAATTATTGCGCCGCAGCATTTTCCATATTTCGGCCTCATGGGCGATGGATTGCTCAATAAGCAGGCGCCAGACGGGTTCAGCGATTCGCGGCGACAGGCCTTGTTTTTCAGCTTCTGCAAGCACGTTTTCGACCACCTGCTCTATGCGCCATGGCACTCGCACTGTCTCAAAATCGGACTTTATACGGGCTGCAGCCTCCATATAGCCTTGCCGCTTGGCCAGAAGAGCCACCAATTGATGGTCAAGATGGTCAACGCCAGCGCGCACATCGGCCATGCTGTCACAAGCCTCAGGGGATTTGACTTCCGAAGAAGGACTGTCCGTCTTTTGTGGCAATTTACCCTCTGGCGATGGTGTAACCTGTCTGGTGCTACTCATATCAGTTCCCGACTTCCTGCCGGATGCGTTGATCCGGCAGGGTCTGTTTACGCCAAAGAACTAATGGGTGACAAGCGTTGTTGTGTCAGAAGATTTTTCCCCGGAATGACGCGCCGACAATGCGGCCGCATCCTCAAGGCTCCATTCCACTGGTTCAATTTTCCTAGTCAAGGCATGCCCCAAAACCTCGTCTAAGGTTTCCACTGGAATAATCTCAAGGCCCTCTTTTACATTATCGGGAATATCCGCAAGATCCTTTTCATTTTCAGACGGGATCAATACGGTTTTCGTGCCCGCCCGCAAAGCGGCATAAAGCTTTTCTTTCAACCCGCCTATGGCCAGAACCCGACCACGCAGGGAAATTTCCCCGGTCATCGCCACATCGCGACGCACAGGAATACCGGTCAACACCGATACAATGGCGGTTGCCATAGCCACACCAGCAGAAGGTCCGTCTTTTGGTGTCGCCCCTTCGGGAACATGAATATGAATGTCAGTTGCGTCAAATACAGGCGGGCGAATACCATAAGCCGGCGCCCGCGAGCGCACATAGGATGCCGCTGCTGAAACCGATTCTTTCATCACCTCTTTAAGGTTGCCGGTCGGGGTCATGCGCCCCTTGCCATGCATGCGCACAGCCTCGATTTTGAGAATATCGCCACCAACAGACGTCCAGGCAAGACCGGTGACAACACCAACAAGATCATCGCCATCAATTTCGCCATACCGAAACTTTTTAACGCCTGCATATTCGCCAAGATTTTCAGGTGTGACTTTGACTTTGCTAACCTTGCCCAACTCAATCTCGCGCACGGCCTTGCGAATGAGATTGGCAAGTTCGCGTTCCAGATTACGCACCCCGGCTTCGCGGGTGTAATATTGGATGAGCGCCAATAGACCAGCATCACAAATTTCCCACTCTTTTTCCGTCAGCCCGTGATTTTCAAGCTGTTTGGGAATCAGGTGTCGCCGCGCGATTTGCACTTTTTCATCTTCGGTATAGCCAGCAATACGAATGATTTCCATCCGATCAAGCAAGGGCTGCGGCATATCCAGCGAGTTTGCCGTGGTCACAAACATCACATCGGATAGATCATAATCCACCTCAAGATAATGGTCGGCAAAGGTTGAGTTTTGCTCCGGGTCTAAAACCTCCAGCAAGGCCGAAGCCGGATCGCCGCGAAAATCCCGACCCATTTTGTCAATCTCATCCAGCAGAAAAAGAGGATTACTCTTTTTGGCTTTTTTCATGGACTGGATGATTTTGCCCGGCATAGACCCGATATAGGTGCGGCGGTGACCGCGAATTTCAGATTCATCGCGCACCCCCCCTAGCGACATGCGAACAAATTCCCGCCCTGTCGCCTCGGCAATGGATTTACCAAGCGAGGTTTTACCAACCCCCGGTGGGCCAACAAGGCACAGGATTGGGCCTTTTAATTTATTGGTGCGCTTTTGCACCGCCAGATATTCCAAAATGCGCTCTTTGACTTTTTCCAAACCATAATGGTCCGTATCAAGACGCTCTTCGGCTTTTTTAAGGTCGATTTTAATTTTGGACTTCTTGCCCCAAGGCAGATTCAAAAGCCAATCAAGATAATTGCGCACCACGGTAGATTCAGCCGACATTGGCGACATCTGCCGCAATTTTTTCAATTCCGCATCCGCCTTGGCCTTGGCTTCCTTGGTCAGCTTGGTTTTCTCAATACGCTCGGCAATTTCATCAATTTCGCTTTTGCCATCATCGCTTTCGCCCAGCTCTTTTTGAATGGCCTTCATCTGCTCATTCAAATAATATTCCCGCTGGGTTTTTTCCATTTGCCGTTTGACGCGATTGCGGATTTTCTTTTCCACCTGCAAGACGCTCATCTCGCCTTCCATCATCGAATAGACAGCTTCAAGGCGTTCGGTAATTTTTGTCATTTCCAGCAATTGCTGTTTGTCGGCAATTTTGACATTGAGATGCGAGGCCACAGTGTCAGCAAGCTTGGAATAATCCTCAATCTGATTAACCGAAACAATAACATCCGGTTGGATCCGGCGGTTTAGCTTCACATAGGTCTCAAACTGGGTATTGACCGAACGCGCCAAAGCCTCAATCTCAGTTTGCGAACTGGGCTCGTCTTCCAGCTTCACAACTTCAGCTTCAAAATAGTCTTCATTAGGCAGATAGCTGTTAACCGCAGCGCGATATTTGCCTTCAACTAGCACCTTCACCGTGCCATCAGGCAATTTCAAAAGCTGAATAACTTTAGCGACAACGCCAATCGTATAGACATCACCCTCATCGGGCGCATCCTGATTGGGGTCTTTTTGCGAAACCAGCAAAATCTGCTCTTTATTTTCAGCCGCCGTTTTTGCAGCCTCCAGCGCTTTGACCGATTTATCCCGGCCAACAAATAGCGGCACCACCATATGCGGAAATACGACAATATCGCGCAATGGCAATACAGGAAAATTGCTAATCTCAGACTGGCCCACAGATTTGATTTCGGATTTTTCGTCAGACTTATTGTCAGGCATGGAAACTCCTTGAAACGGTCACGCAAACAACGACCTTATTCTTCTTTCTCTTCATACTTATTGTGAACAGGTTTTGGGTCACCTGCAAAGCTCTAACTTCTAAACTCGGCATTTCTAAGACCTAAAAACTTATCCACGGTTTTTGCCCTTTTTGGGCGTGCCCATCAATGTGGGCAACAATTTCACAAAATCAACCATCACGACATTTCTTAACAGCACTCTCGCCAGACCACGGACCAAACTCAGGCCACGGACCAAACGAAGAGCGCCCAAAATCCTTCTGGCGCGATTGGAAAATATAAGGCCCGGTGCTTCTGTTGCCAGGTGCACCGGAAAACCCCGCCTGACCCTAGGAAGGGATCAGGACTTTTAGAGCGAACAGCTCAGCCGCGTTACGCAGCAAGAGCGAGTTCTTCCTTGTAGTTGTCATTTGCAACTATAATAATGGCCCAATAACGGAGGCCATCCGGACGAAAACAGAGCCTTTACACGATCGTCGATGCTATTTCGGCCCCGCCACAAGGCCCGAAAACCTGTTTTTCGGGCAATTCGCCTTCGTAAATCCCAATATCGAGAAATATATTTAATCTCAATAGGTTATCTTCAGGCCTTCTGGTGGAGCCGCCGGGTACCGCCCCCGGGTCCGATACGCTTATTATGAACGTCATTTATCGTCATAGTCGGTTGCCCGACATCCCTAATATAGGGGGGAATGGTTACCGGGGGAAGAAGTCTTTAAAATATAATTTCTGTTACATTTACGCAATAAATGCGCTTTATGGTGCGCCATGCGGTGGTTACCGGTTTTCTTGGGTTTATAAATCCCAAAAAGAACCAAGGGCTGTGACCACAGCCCCGGTTGTGGTTGGGGGCTGGCAAATTCAGAATGAGGGAATTATCTGATGAAAGACAGATAAATGAAAGACTACATCAAAAACCTAGTAGGGGCGCGACTGCGCCCCCGGCGACCGTTCGCCGCGCTCTCTGGGCCTGCGCAAAGCGCGGATCAGCCCGTGAGCGTAATCAAAGGAGTAATATTATGGATCCGGTTGAGTTCAAAAAATGGCGCAAATCCATGGGATTTTCGCAAAAAGAGGCAGCGCAAGCACTCGGTCTCAAGCGGCGCATGATTCAATATTATGAAAAAGGCGAGCGCGATGGGGAAAAGGTGAAAATTCCCCGCACGGTGCGCCTTGCCTGCTATGCCCTAACGCAAGGGATTGCCGACTATCACGGACCGGGCCGCAAAATCACCATCCTAGAAGAGGATCGTTAGGCCCAAATCTATCCGCCCGCGGCCAGAAGAATAGACCCTGCGGCAAAAACCGGCATCAATGTCGCGATAATCCAGATAGCTCTAAAACCATAACGCACAGGCGGCATCCATTTTTTAGCCCGCCAGTAAAATTCCGACCCCAATCCGGCAAATACAGTAAGGCCGAGCAGCAATAATAATCCATGAGGATAAAGCCAAGCCACTAGCGCCGCGATATTCCCCACTTCTTCAAGGCTTCTTAGCAATGGCGGGACGAGAAAAAATGGCAGGGCAAGAATAACAGCCCATGCGCTTGCCCGCAGCCACAAAGCAGGCTTTGCCCCCTGCCCGTTTTGATAGACAAGAGCAAAGG
>WFQB01000015.1 GCA_015487305.1 Parvularculaceae bacterium
CAGCCGCTTTGCTTGGCAAATCGCACCAATTCCTGCGCGCAGGAGCGCACTTGCGTTACCGTTCCGGGGGCGGCGGGGATAGTGTCTGACCAGACGGTCTGGATTGAATCCATGATTAGCACATCGGGCTTTTGCTTTTTCAACGTTGCCAGAATGGTGCTGAGGGAGGTGGCCGAAGCCAGTTCCACCGGTGCATCTTCAAGCCCCATGCGAGAAGCGCGCAGGCGAATTTGCGCAACCGATTCTTCACCCGAAATATAAGCCACCCGCGAGCCGCTTTGGCTAAGCCCTGCGGCGATTTGCAGGAGCAGGGTTGATTTGCCGACCCCGGGATCGCCGCCAATGAGCAAAGCCGAACCGGGCACGAGGCCGCCACCGGTGGCGCGGTCAAATTCTGAATTGCCGCTGGGCAGGCGCGGGGCTTCGGCAATCTCGCCTTTCAATGGGACAAATTCTATGGTTTTTGAGGGTCTGCCCTTGGCCGCCTTGGCGCTATGGCTGCCGGGGGGCGCTTCGCTCACCTCTAGCTCAATGGTATTCCATTGTCCGCAGGCATCGCAGCGCCCGGCCCATTTGGAATAGGTCGCGCCGCAGGATTGGCAGACAAAATTTTCAGCAGCACGGGCCATAATCACTCACCAAAGGGGCAATGCTTGCAATTGGCGCTGATTCCCCGTTCAATTCGCTATCAATGAGGGATGTTTCATGCGTTTTTTTTCCACTCCTGCCTTGTTATTGCTGGTTTTGGGCCTGATTTCAGCTTGCGCCAGTCAGACTTACAGCCCGCCAAAGCTGTCGCCGGACAAGGTGGCGGCGTTTGAGGCTGAGCGTTTCGACGATGCTATCGCGGTGCAGATTGGGCGCTTAAAGCGCGGTCACCAGCTATTATGGCCCCTGCTGGCGGCCAATACAGAACTTTGTCCGAAAACGCGTTTTTCCATGGGAGTGCTGATGAGTGACCGTGAGGCTTTGGGGCGGGATTTACGCGGGATTACTGCGAGCCAGCTTGCAGCGCACGGCGTGCCGGATCATGCTTTTGCTTTGGATGTGATGCAGGGCGGGCCTGCCTGGCAGGCGGGCTTGCGGCCGGAAGATCGCATTTTGGGCCTTGATGGGAAGGCGCATGGGAATCTCATCGAATTGCGCAAAGCACTCTCAGAGAAATTGAAAAAAAATGAGGCTTTTAAGCTGGCCTATCATCGCGGCGGGACGCCCGGAGTGGCCGAGATTACGCCGATAGAAATTTGCGATGCAGGGCTGAAAGTCGTCAATGGTGACATTATGAATGCCTATGCGGGGACCAGCACGGTTACGCTTTATGCGGGGCTGATGCGGGTGATGGATGATGATGCCTTGCAATTTATTCTCGCCCATGAGCTTGCCCATGTGGCGCTGCGCCATGTGCGCAAGGGCACCCGCAATGTCATTGTTTCCGGCGCGGTTATCTATGTGCCGGTGCTGGCTTTGCTGGGCGATGGCGCTGATGCGGTCTTGAGACGGGTGGATAAATCCCGCGAAACTTCCCTGCGGGCAAAAGCCATCGCGCTTGCTCCGGGGATTGAAAGCTTTGAGGCCGAAGCAGATTATGTTGGGCTTTATATGCTGAGCCGAGCTGGCGGCAATTTGGATGGGGCAATCACGGCGTTTGAAACATTTGCCCGGGAAAAACCAAAATCCATATGGCTGCGCTATACCCACCCGCTGACACCAGAACGTTTAGCGGCAAGCAAGGCAGCCATGGCTGAGATTGAGGATAAGCGAGCGCGTGGGGAAGCGCTATTGCCTCGGCGGGTTAGGTGAGGGCCACAAACCTCAAAAAAGAAACGCGCTCATCCTGAGGAGCTGCTGCAAGCGGCGTCTCGACCCGCTGCGCCAGCGCCTGCGCGGCGAGAGGATGGAAGCTGGAGAGACTAAACTTCAACAAAAGCCAATACTAACCTGCAACCCTCACTAATCTTTCGCGGAAATACCACACACCAACGCCATCCTTCGAGACGCAAGGCTATCGCCTTGCTCCTCAGGATGAGTAAAAAAATAGTGGAAAGAACAATATCAAAAAAGAAAACCCCTCATCCTGAGCCTGTCGAAGGATGAAGCAACAAGAACTTAACCCCACATAAAAACGCGTTCCTTAGGATGAGACTGTACAAATGTTTAGATTAAATTGAAAAGGTTTTTGGCTTTATCGCTATCGCGGGCTATTTGTTCTTTCATCTTCTCTACGGAGGAAAATTTTTCATCATCGCGAATAAAGTGATGAAAGAAAATCTCTACTGTCTCGTCATAGATGGTCTGGTTGAAATCAAATATATGGGCTTCCAGCAAAGCACCCGTGCCATCCACAGTGGGGCGGGCGCCGTAATAGCCGACACCAAAATAGCTTTTATGGGCCCATTGAATGGTGACCGCATAAATGCCTTTTCTTGGGGCAAGATAATCGCCAAGGGGAATATTGATGGTTGGGAAGCCGATTTTGTGGCCGAGGCGTTTGCCATGGGCGACCTTACCGCGCACGGACCAATGGCGGCCCAAAATAGCGAGGGCTGTTTCCGGCTTGCCTTCGCGCAAGGCCTTGCGGGCGCTGGAGGAGGAGTGTTTTTCTGCACCCGTGCCAATCGGGGTGACAATCAGGCTGGCCATGTCGTGTTTTTGTGCAAGGCTTTGCAAAGAAGCGGCATTGCCAGCGCGGCCCTTGCCAAATTGAAATTCCTCGCCAACCACGACACCGATAAGGCCAAGCTGTTTGTGTAGAATATCTTCAACAAAACCCTCCGGCGACAGGCTGCTTAAGCGCTCATTAAATGGCACAATAAAAACCCGGTCGACACCGCAGGCCAAAGCCAGCTCGGCCTTGTGCAATAGCGGGGTTAGCTGAAAGGGTTCGCCATCGGGCTGGAAAAAGCTGCGTGGATGGGGCGAGAAAATAACTGCCCCGGTCAAGGCGCTCATGCCCTCGGCCAGATCTTTTGCCTCATCAATTAAAAACTGATGGCCCAGATGCACGCCGTCGAGATTACCAATCACCGCAACGCATCGCCGTGCCGCTTCGGGTATCGCAAGCGTGCCGTCGATAAAGATGATGCGCGGGTCAGTTTTTACCATTGCAGGCCCTTCATGCTGGCAAGGGCATGGACGCCCTGTCCGGACAGGAGTTTGGTAATGGCCTGTTCGCTTATAGTGCCATCAAAGCCAAATTCGCCCCCGGCAATGCCATCGGCGACAAAGACGACATCCAGATTTTGCTGATTGGCCCCGCGAATATCCGTGCCAAGACCATCGCCAATGGCCAAAATCCGTTTGCGGTCAATGCCGGGCTTTATCTTTGCAAATTTTGTCAGGGCCAGATCATAAATTGGCGCATGGGGCTTGCCTGCATAAATTACTTCGCCCCCAAGCTTTGCATAAAGCGCAGCAATTGCCCCGCCACAATAAATCATGCGATCTCCAAAATTGACGACAATATCCGGATTGGCGCAGATCATTGGTAATTTAAGAGCAAGGGCTTGTTGCAGCAGGTCGAGATAATCGTCGGGGGTCTCGGTTAAATCATCAAACAGGCCGGTGCAGATGATAAAACGCGCCTGTTCCAGCGGCACGAAATTCACATCAAGACCCTGATAGAGGGTTTCATCTTTTTCTGGGCCGAGCTTAAAGGCCGGGGCTATGCCAAATTTTCGAATGGCTGCCCTTGTAGCATCGCCGGAGGTGACAACCCCATCATAGGCGTCGCGGGACAACCCTAAGCGATCTAATTGCGGCGGGATGATGTCGCCACGGCGCGGGGCATTGGTTAAGACCAGAACCGGGCCGCGCTTTTGGCGAAATTCCAGCAGGGCCTCTTCGACCCCGGGGAAAAGCTCGACCCCATTATGCAAAACCCCCCAAGCGTCGCATAAAAGCGCGTCATAGGAAGGGGCAATCTCGCGCAGACCTTGAATAATTTTTGTCATGGTTTTTCCAAGTTAGGCGATAATATCCGGGGTTAACCGGTCTTTGAGAGAGACGATTGAGTCTTTTAAAGCCAGCTTGCGTTTTTTCATCCGTTGCAAGGTCAGGCGCTCATAGGGCATGCGCTCTTCCAATGTATCAATGGCGTGGTCAAGGTCGCGATGCTCCTGCTCCAACTGGGCGATTTTCATCAGCAGCGCATCATCATTATCAGCGGCCGGGGTAAGGCCTTTTTGCGATGCGGTGGTGCCTTCGCCGTCAATTACGGTAAAAGGGCTATCTGATTTGTCATTGCTGGTCATAGGCGCCTTGCTTAAGAAAGAATGGAAGCAAGATATGCCGTCTAATGGGGGGTGATGGCAAGAAGCTCGGCAAAGATTTCCTGCGCCTTTGAGTTTTTATCGCCCACAAGGCCAAGACTCGCAAGATAGGCGGCGAAGCTGTCCCTAAGATCAAGGGCCGCATCAGGGTCGTTTTCCCCGCAGACACTGAGGGCATAGAGGCAGTCCTGTTCCATACGCTCAGCTAGCAATTCAGCTTGTTTCAGGGCCTGATAAAGGGTTTTTTCGCCTTTGGCCTTTAAGGGTTCTGCCTTGGCCCTTTGGCGAATTTGCCGCAAGGGCAGGGTGTAGATGCCAGACAGCTTTGCAAGGGCGGTTTGGGCATGGCAGAGCATGGCGGCGCTGACACCATCCTGCCATAGCAGCCATAAAACCAGATTGATATTGCAGGCATGATCATCCTGTAAGCTCAGCAGCTTTGGCGCGACCCCCGGACGGGCATAATATTCAAGGGACCAGTCCCAGAACGGGTTTTCGCCGGTTTTGCTATCGCCTGCCTTTTTCAAGGTCTTCCCCCCAACGTTTGGTCAGCGGGCTGTCTATGTCATAAAGATCAAGCACCCGGCCAATAGATTGATCGATGAGATCATCAATGGTTTTTGGTTCTGCATAAAAGGCCGGCAAAGGCGGGGCGAGAATTGCGCCGATTTCCGCAAGGCTTGTCATGGTGCGTAAATGGCCAAGATGCAAAGGCGTCTCGCGCACCATCAGCACCAGTTTTCGCCGCTCTTTGAGCACCACATCGGCGGCGCGGGTGAGCAATGTAGAAGTCACCCCGGTGGCAATCTCCGACATGGTGCGCACAGAACAGGGGGCGATGACCATGCCCATGGTTTTAAACGAGCCTGAAGCAATGGCCGCGCCGACATCTTTAATGGCGTATTTCTTTGTCGCCAGCGCGGTCAGTTTTTCTGTCGCAATGCCAAGCTCATATTTGATAGTCATTTCTGCTGCCGGGGAGATCACCAAATGGGTCTCGACATTTGCTGCACTGCACGCCTGCAAAAGGCGCTGGCCATAGACCACGCCGGAAGCACCTGTAATGCCGATGATAATGCGTTTCACTCTTTCAGCTCCGTTCAGATGGTGAGCAGAATATAGTCTTAAAAGAAATTTTGCTGCTAATCCATCGCGTTATAACGTTAGGCAAATATTAACAAGAAGAGACGTGACAAATTCCCGTTTTAGGTGTTGAATATTCCTGTTCACATCAATCGAAAGGAGAATCTTATGTCGCTTCAAGGTCGTCTGGAAATGCTTGATGCCCGCCACCAGGAATTAGAAGCCATCCTATCTGAGGAACTTCGCCGACCAGCCTTTGATGAAGACCGATTGACAGAGCTTAAACGACAGAAACTGCGCCTTAAGGATGAAATGGAGGAAGTGCGAAAGAAACTTCCCCCCGACATGATTGCAGCCGAATAGGTTTTATATTTTTCGACTTTACTGTTTAGCGTAGAACCCTCCATCAAAGAAAACCCCTCACACCGAAAAATGTGAGGGGTTTTTGTTAAAGAAAATCCGGAAGGAATTTATCCTTCTTCATCATCCTTAAAATTCGCAAACACATCAGCCGCGGAAACTTTTTTAGCAGGCTCTTCTTTTGGCGCGATAATGTCATCGGTTGCCATTAAGGTTGGGCCTTCTTCTTCTGGCGGATTAAGCGCATCCATTTTAGCTTTTTTCTTGGCGGCTTTATTCACAATTGCATCAAGCTCGATTTGTGAGCAAAGGCCAAGACCAACCGGATCGCGTGGTTCAAGATTGGCAGAATTCCAATGGGTGCGATCACGAATAGCAACAATGGTGGATTTGGTGGTGCCCAGCAGGCGCGAAATTTGCGCGTCTGAGACTTCCGGATGATTGCGCACCATCCATGCAATGGCGTCAGGGCGGTTTTGCCGTTTGGAAAGCGGCGTATAGCGCGGGGATTTTTTGCGCTTGGCTTTGATGATGATCGGTTTTTTATGGGTCAGTTTGATCTTATAGTCAGGATCATTCTCGCCCTTGGCAATTTCCTCGCGGGTCAACTGGTCCGTGGTGATCGGGTTAATACCGCGCACGCTGGCAGCGACATCGCCATCGGCAATGCCTTTGACCTCCAGCGGGTGCAGGCCACAAAAGGCTGCGATCTGATCAAAGGAAAGGGCGGTATTATCGATCAGCCAGACGGCGGTGGCCTTTGGCATTAGCGGGTGGTTGGACATGGGGTCGGGCCTCCTTTAAGGGGTCAAAAAAACAAATCCGCCCATGGCCGGACCGCCCGTCATGGGCTGCATCCGGGCTTTTACCGCCGAAATTGAGGGGAAAAGCCATGCTGCATGGGCAGCAATCAAGGGCTGATATAGGCGCTTTGCCCGGCGCTGCCAAGGCTATTTACGCGATGGTGAGGACAATCTTGCCCTTTAGGGCCCCGGATTCCATATATTTATGGGCTTTGGCGGCTTTAGCTAGGGGGAAGCGGCGGTCTATCACTGGTTTGAGGCTTTCCCCGAGTTTGGGCCAGACCTGCTGGCGCAATGCTCTGGCAATCCGTGCTTTTTCTTCCGGGGCCCGCGCCCGCAGGGTGGAGCCTGTAAGCTGCAGGCGTTTGCGCATGATAGAGACAATATTGACCTCGCCAATCATGCCGCGCTGGAAAGCAATAGAGATATGCCGTCCGCCCTCGCGCAGGCAGGCAATATTTTTAAGCAGATAATCCCCGCCGACCATATCCAGCACCACATCGACCCCGCCAAGGGCCTTTATCTCTTTGCTCCAATCTTCATTGTTGTAGTTAAAGGCTTTGGCAGCGCCTAGATTTTTGGCAAAGCTGCATTTTTCATCTGTGCCTGCGGTGGCAAAACTTTGCGCCCCAAAGGCTTTGGCAAGCATGATGGTGGTGGTGCCAATACCACTGGTGCCACCATGGACGAGAACCCGCTCGCCTTTTTTCAAGGCACCATCCTCGAATAGATTGGTCCAGACGGTAAAAAATGTCTCGGGCAGGGCGGCGGCTTCTTCATAAGTAAACCCTTCCGGTATTGGCAGGCAGGCGCCACTATGGGCGATGGCATGGTCTCCATAGCCGCCGCCTGTCAGCAGGGCGCAGACCTTATCGCCGATTTGCCATTGGCTGACATTTTTCCCGATGGCGATAATCTCTCCGGCAATTTCTAGCCCCGGAATATCGCTTGCGCCTTTGGGCGGCGGATAGACGCCCTTGCGCTGCAAGACATCAGGGCGATTAACCCCGGCGGCATGGGTTTTAATGAGAAGTTCTTGCGGGTTTGGTCTGGGACAGGGCCGTTGCCCTATATGCAATACCTCTGCTCCGCCGGGTTCGGTAATTTCAATGACAGTGATTTTTTCAGGCAAGGCATCAGGCATGGTTAAGAGGCTCTTTCTTTTATCGCTTTCAAATGGCACGATAGGGGGAGCCATAGCAGGCGCTGGCAAAATACCAAAGGAGGCCCCTCATGAGTGACATTCTTTCCCGTTCTATCACGGACCCCCATGGGGATAAATTATTAGAAGAAATGGCAAAGCAGGATCTTTCTAACCTGTCGCAGGACGAGCTTGCTGGGCGCATAGAAAGCCTGAAGGCAGAAATTTCCCGGATTGAGGCCGAGCAGGCCAAGCGCGGCTCTGTTAATGCCGCCGCTGAGGCACTGTTCAAGCAATGAAAACTGTTCCAAAAAGATGCGGGGAGCCGTGAGTTAAGGTGAATGAAGGTTCGCCCATGAGGCGAGGCGCTGGCGGCAATGCCCCCTATAACAAGTCACAGCACGCCTTTAAGAGGTGTGAACGCAAGATAAGCGCCTGTTTTTCCCTAGAAAGTTGCTGGCATGAGGGTTGCTTTTGTTAAAGCTGCGGGATGGCAAATAGACCCCTCAAAGATGTGAATTTCTGGCAATTTAATCGTTAAGATTTGCGGCCATTGCACTTAAGGGAAATAGGGGCCATCATAAAAGAATTGAGAGCGCGGATATCAGCGCCGGAACAAAGAGGGCAACCCCAAACGTGACACAGGGTTTATCAGCAGAGCAACAAATCCCCGACAATAAAGCGGCGCGGGATTTCGTATCATCGAAAATGTTTTCCAATATTTTTGCCGTGGGCATGGAACTGGTGGAAGAGACCGCTGCCTATCTTGATGGTGAGGGCCGCGAGGCTGCCAAGGAATTGTCACGGGCCGGGGCGCTGACTTATGCGGGTTGTTCCATGCGCCTGACCACACGATTGATGCAGATTGCATCTTGGCTTTTGGTGTTGCGGGCCATGCGCGAAGGCGAGATGAGTTTTGCCGAAGCGGCCAATGAAAAATATCGCCTCGGGGAAAGTGAAGGCCGGCATCCCGAGGAGCAATCCTTGTCCGGCGCTGAAAGCGAATTGCCGGAGCGGCTTTTGGAACTGGTTGAAGAAACCGATAATCTCTATGGGCGCATTGCCCGCATTGATGCTGACTTGTTTACACAGGAGCCACCGGAGCAGCGCAAATTTGGGGCCGCTTCACAATTACAGGCCCTGCAGGATGCTTTTGCCGAGCGCTAGGATTTTGCCTTTGCAAGGCTTGGCATAGACTGACAATCACTCTCAAAGATTCCATTTGTTGTTGCAAAACTCTTGTGCCAAAGAGGCGCAAAATTTAAATCTTGCAAGGGCAATTCAATGGTAAAACTTCTTCGTAATCTTATTCAATATGGCATCACCCCGGTTTTTTTGGTGATGGCCTTTTTCAACTTTTTTGCCGAGCAGCAAGGTGGCGGGCATCATGGCGGGCATGATATGGCAGGTCATTCCATGCAAAGCGTGGCTATGGATCCGGTGGTTAGTCCGCTAATAACCAGCATGGGGGTTATGTATCTGCTTATGGCGCTGGCCCATGTGACGCCATGGTTACCCAAAGGGGAGCAGGCACAATCAAACAACATAAAATGACCTGCCGAGCAAAATCTCCGGCAGGTCATCGCGATGAAAGCCTATGCGTTTAATCGAGGCAGATAATATTGCCGCTATTGGGGTCAATATCGAGCTTCACGCAATCGGCTAGCGGATCGCTATCGGGATTGGGTTGCGGGCTTGGTGAGGGACTTGGTGAGGGGCTGGGGCTTGGGCTGGGTGCAGGCGGCGCGATGGGAGCCGGTGCTGGTGCAGGCGCGATGTCTTCGCCGTTTTTCATTGCCAATAATTCAGCCTGCATTTTGCTGTTATCATCATATTTGCGCTTGATGAGGGTGTAACTGGCAGGCCCCAAAACGCCCTGAACATTAACC
>WFQB01000016.1 GCA_015487305.1 Parvularculaceae bacterium
AGGGCCGCGACTGCGGCCCCGGCAACCATTTGCCGCGCTCGCTGCCCCGCCCAAAGGGCGGGAACAGCAACCGAGCGTAACAGAAAAAACCCCAAGGGCTGCGACCGCAGCCCCGGCGACCGTTCGCCGCCCCGCCGGAGGCGTTCGCAAAGCGAACCGCCGCGAGGCAAAAAATGGCCAGATGGTCTGTAAGCCGGGTTCTGTCCTCTAAAAGAGGGACGATCATTCATCTTAGGCCAGCGCTTGCGCGCTTGGCTCATGCAACCAACCCGGATGACGAGCCTGAAAACCGGCCATATGCCATCCCTATTCGGTCTTGCTCCGGACGGGGCTTGCCATGCCTTCGACATTACTGCCCAAGCGGTGCGCTCTTACCGCACCTTTTCACCCTTACCCCCTTGCGGGAGCGGTATATTTTCTGTGGCGCTTTCCCTCGGATCACTCCGGCCGGGCGTTACCCGGCGTCCTGTTTCCATGGAGCCCGGACTTTCCTCACTTTCCCTTGCGAAAAAGCGCGATCGCCCGACCATCTGACCATCGGGCAATCTGCCTTTTGGACAAGCTCTGGTCAAGTAGGATCGGGGCTGATTTAAGCGGATATAGCACCCGGTGAAGAGCGATGCGCGCCCCAAAACTATCAACGGAAAGACGCTAAAACCACTTTCTCACGGGCAAATCAAAGAAATTTCAAAAAGATTTGATTTTTTTTGCGGACAAAGCAGAAAAAATCTGTGCCCCCGTGAAACACTCAATTGCCAAATCGATGCAATATTTGCGCGCCAGCGGCCCCCTTCTGCCTAAAGCGTTTCGAATACGCACAACTGGCACGGGTAACACGCTAAATATCCAAGTTTATTCAATGAGTTAGACTTTCGTTTACCATAGTGTTTAGGCGTTTTTTAAAGCGCCGTCCCTATGGTCTTCCCCATAACAATAACAAATCTCGAGCGTGTTGCGTAAAGTTTGGAGAAATCAATGTCGAGTATGGTGATGAATAATTCAATGGGGGCGGCTTCAAGAGAGCCGTATGTAATCGGACCAGATGGCACCGCGCTAACCATTGCGGATCTGCCACCGGCAACCACCAAAAGATGGGTCATCCGCCGCAAGGCCGAAGTAATTGCCGCAGTTCGCGGCGGGCTGTTGAGCCTGGAGCAGGCTTGCGAGCGCTATTCCCTGACTGATGAAGAATATGAGGCCTGGGAGCGGGCAATTGACCGCCACGGCCTACCCGGCCTGCGGGCTACACGGGTTCAGCAATATCGCTGATTTAAGAATTGCGTGAAGAAGGTTATCCGTCACGGGAAATCCCCGTCTCGACTGGTTCGGGCGGGGATTTTTCTATCCAAACCATTTATTTGAGTTTAGCCCTCAAGGCTGTTAAAGCCCCCTCGACCTTACCAGCAGCAAAACCCTTTGTTTTTGCGCTCTTTCGGCGCTAGACTTGTCATTTGCGTCCTGTATTTCAAAAAACGAGTATGCTTGCCCATGAGCTTCCAGACCTTCACCGCCGCTTCTATCGCTGAGGCCAAGCAATCCATGCGTGATGCTCTGGGGCCCGGCGCGGTCATTCTGGCAACCCGCAAACGCCCCGATGGCACAGTTGAGCTGCGCGCCATCAAAAAAGGCCAACCCCTGTTTGAGGGCGAAGGTGGCTCTTCGCTCGGTTCACGCCTTGGCGGTAAATCTTCTTTAAGCTCCCGCGGTATGGCGGCGCGGCAAAAAAACAAAGCACCAATGGCTATCGACAAAAGCCATCGCGAAGGTGCTGGCCTCCATGGCAAGATTGAAAAATCCGCAACTGAAATGGCGCTCAATCATTTAAAAGGGGATTTTGCCCAAAAGCTGAGCCGCGATAATTACAATAACGATCCGATTTATCGCGACTATGCCCAAAGGCTGGGTCGCCACGGGATTATTCCGGCGCTGGTAAAAGCGCTGGCGATTGAAGCCCATAATGCCGATGTCACTTCGGAAACCGGACGCCTCGCCTTTGCCATGGGCCGGGTGTTGAGTTTTTCCCCGATCACCCTTTCACCGGACCAACCGATCATGCTGGTCGGACAAACCGGTGCCGGAAAAACATCCTGCGCTGCAAAACTTGCCGCCAAAGCCGCCGGGCAAGAAAAAAAGGTTGCCTTTATGAGCGCCGATCTTGGACGTGCTGGCGCAATGGATCAGATGCGCACCTATGCGGATGCCCTCGACACACGCTTCTGGCCAGTAGAAGACCCGCAGGATGTGGAGCGCATTATGCGCGAAGAACGGCCTCAGGAAATTATCATTCTTGATACACCGGGCGTCAGCCCGTTTGCGCCTGCCGATATTGCTGCCATTCGCACTTTTCGCGAATCCCTTGGGGGTGAAGCGGTATTTGTGCTCCCAGCCAGCGGTGACCCCGACGAGCATATTGACTGGGCCCGGGCCTTTCGCGATATCGGCGTGCGCCGCTGCATGATTACCAAATTTGACGCCTCGCGCCGTGTTGGCGCTGCCTTATCCGCCGCCTTTGAAGGCAATCTCGCCCTTGCGCATTTCTCCGAGGCCCCCTTCATCGCCGATGGTCTCATTGACGCTAATCCGCGCTATATCGCCCAGCGCCTATTGCTTGACGAACCGGCCCGCATTGCCGGCGCGGATGTCTAGGGGGCAGACCTCATAAAAAGGATTGTCGCACCATTAACAAAGGTCAAAAAAACCAATTGCCCGATTGGCTGCCATAAGTTGCGATGACGTCTCCGTCTTTTGATTCTCGCGAAATTAAATGAGAGTTCGTTATAACTTGTAGTTAATTGCCGTGCGTTTATTCCCTACTCGCCAATCCAAAAAAACAGGCCCGCGGGGAATACCGGGGCCTGGTTAGTTTGAAGTTCTCAAGACAAGTGCAAGTGTTCTGAGACTTTAGGAGGAATATTCTAATTTGCCATTTTCACCTTTTGCAGAGCCAATTCATTGCGACCTTCAAGCGCCGCCAGAGGGTCAGTTGGTTTAAGGTTATGGCGTAATTCAAAATGTAATTGCGGCTGCGAGACAGCACCAGTGGTGCCAACCTTGGCGATGATCTGGCCCTTTTTGACCCTCTCACCCTTGCGCACCAGCATAGCGTCCGCGTGAGCATAAGCGCTGACCCATCCATCTTCATGCTTGATCAGCAGGAGATTACCATAGCCATCAAGGTCTGAGCCGCGATAGACAATTTCACCATCAGCAACCGAGCGAATAGGCGCGCCCACCGGCGCGGCAATGTTAATACCATCATTGCGACGACCTTCCGCATCAAGACCAAAACTCATCACAATCTGCCCCTGCAGCGGCCAGACAAAACGCGAAGCCCCAAGCGCCTTATTCTCAGGCTCTTTTGTAGGATAGGCCACAGCTTTTGTCGGCGCAGCTTCCGGCTTTGCCGCTTCTATGCGCGGCTTTTGCCATTTTCCTGATTGGTCTTGCGGGTCAATATAGGTGTTACGATTACCGGTTTCTTCCGGTTTTGGCGCGGTGGCAATAATAGCCTTCTCACCTGTACGAATAGAACCGGGAATAATGATTTGCTGCCCAATCGATAAGGCGAAGGGCGGCGCAATATTATTAGCTTCTGCCAGCTTGCCAACACTAATACCGGAGCGGCGCGACAAGGAATAAAGCGTGTCGCCTTTGCGAATGATATAAACCATATTGGCTGGCGCAGTCACTGTCGGTGTTTCAATTGTTGATGCAGCGCGATATTCAACCTGCTCAATCGGCTGTGCTGTTTGTGGTGCGGGCTGCGGTGTTGCAATCTCTGCGCGTCTTTCAGCAACAGGAATCCGTAATTGCTGACCAATTTCCAGACGATAGGGCGCGCTTAATCCGTTCAGTGTGATAATATCATTGGGACGCACACCATATTTGCGGCTAATTGCGTAAACAGTTTCCCCTGGCTGCACGATGGCAATCGTTCCACCAGCGCTGACCTGATACCCAACGGGCTTGGCTTTTAGCTCATCTTGCTGGCTGGAGATTTTATATAACGGGTCCTGACGATAAGGGTTTGCCTTTGCCGGCGCGGAAACTGTCACCACTTTGGGTTCCATTGCGGCTTTGGCTGCTTTATCTTCTGCTTCGCTGACCAAGACAGTTGGCTTGCCATTGGCTTTTTCGCCCCGCAATTCTATCTCATTAGAGGCATAGCCATAATCAAACTGACCGCTATCCTGATTGGTGGCCGCCGCGGATTTCTCTCTCTTCGCAGCTTCCATTTCGCTTTCGCGCAAAATGTCCTCACGGGTAATTTCTCCCGCGGCTACCTCTTTCAAGATATCCTCAGCTTTAGGCTCCTCATAAACATATTTCGGATGTGCCTCGCCCGGATCGGAGCCGAACTCAACTGGAACGGGGTCGCCCGCTGCAAATGCAAAAGCCCCGGAAACTGACAAAACTGGCGCGACCAAAATGGCGGCGGAGAAAAATAAATATGATTTAATGCGCATGGGACATGGCTCCACATGGTTAAAGACAAATTAACCCTGACCGCTTCTGGTTAACAAATGTTAAATGTCAGCGCAGTTCTTATGGATTGATTCAAACTTGTGAATATTCCCGGTTTTTCCTGAGAAAATAACAGCTAACCACTTTGTTTTTATGAGGTTTTTCACCCGCCGCTCATGTGCGGTCTCAAGATTTCTTCCACTGAAAAACCTGCCCCAAAGAGCGGATCGCATCCTCATGGGTCACCGAAAGATGCAAAGGGGTGATGGAAATTCGCCCATCATAAATGGCCCGCAAATCAGTCCCTTCGGGTGGATTGGACAGCACATCATCAAAGCCATACCAGTAATATTTTCGCCCGCGCAAATCCATGCGCTCTTCCGTAAACAGATTATCCTGATCGCGAATGCCCTGGCTCGTCACCTCAATGCCGGCAATATCATCGGGCGCGCGATCGGGAAAATTGAGGTTGATGACCACATCAGACGGCCAGCCTTTGGCCAATAGCTTTTCAATAATCTCAGGCGCATGCTGGCGCGGGGTTTGCCATTTTGGTTTTTCCGAAAACCGCGCCAGCGACAAAGCCAGCGACGGAATACCAAGCTGCATGCCTTGAAAGGCAGCGGCTATAGTGCCGGAAACCGTCACATGCTCACCCAGATTCTGGCCATTATTGACCCCGGACAAAACAAGGTCAGGGGCTTTGCCATATTTGGGGATAATATGCCCCGCCCCCAATTGCACACAATCGGCAGGCGTACCTGAGACCGCATAATGGCGCTCATTGACCTCGCGGATACGCAAAGGCTCCGTCAGAGTAAGAGAGCGGGCAACCCCCGATTGGTCCTGTTCCGGGGCAAACACCCAAACATCATCGGACAGCACATTGGCAATATCAATCAGCACCGCAAGGCCGGTGGCGTGAATGCCATCATCATTACTGACCAATATGCGCGGATTTCTCGGCAGGCTCATGCCCCCGCCCCTGCTTTAATGCGGGTCATCCCGCCCATATAGGATTGCAGCACTTCGGGAATTTCAATCGAGCCATCCCCCTGCTGATAATTTTCCAGCACCGCAACCAGCGTGCGCCCAACCGCAAGACCGGAGCCGTTAAGGGTATGAACGAAGCTGGTATCTTTTTCGCCTTCTTTGCGAAATCGCGCTTTCATCCGGCGGGCCTGAAACCCCTCGCAATTGGAACAGGAAGATATTTCCCGATAGCTATCCTGCCCCGGCAACCATACTTCCAGATCATAGGTTTTGCGCGCCCCAAAACCCATATCCCCGGTGCAAAGCAGCATGGTGCGAAATGGCAGACCAAGGCGCTTCAAAACCTCTTCTGCCGCTTGGGTCATGCGCTCATGCTCGTCTTTAGACTGATCCGGCGTGGTGATAGAGACCAGTTCAACCTTGGAAAACTGATGCATGCGGATCATGCCTCTGGTGTCGCGCCCGGCAGAGCCTGCTTCTGAACGAAAGCATTGGGTCCATGCGGTAAACCGTTTGGGCAATGCCTTATCCGACAAAATCTGCTCGCGCACCAGATTGGTCAAGGTCACTTCCGCCGTCGGGGTAAGATAATAGCCATCTTCGGTTTTGAACAAATCTTCTTCAAATTTCGGCAAATTTCCGGTGCCATACAAAGCCGCATCGCGCACCAGCACTGGCGGGTTGACCTCTTCATAGCCAAATTCGCTTGTGTGCAAATCGAGCATGAAATTCGCCAAAGCGCGCTCCAGCCGCGCCAGATCCCGGCGGGTCACCACAAAGCGCGATCCGGATAATTTGGCGGCAATATCAAAATCCATCTGCCCCAGCGCCTCACCCAGATCAAAATGCTGTTTGGCATTTTCAATCTTGCGGGGGCTACCCCATTGGCGGATTTCCTTATTATCGTCTTCGCTATCGCCATCGGGAACATCATCAGCAGGCAGATTGGGAATGGATAAAAGCTTTGCTTCAAGGGCGGCGCGCATTTCTTTTTCCCGCACCTCCAGATCTGCCAATTCCTGCTTCAGGCTGGCAACTTCTTTTAGGAGGCTTTGCGCCTTTTCCTCATCCCCTGCGCCCTTGGCCGCACCAATCTGCTTGGAGGCCGTATTTCGGGCCGATTGCAGCTCATTCATTTTTTGCGTCACCGCATTGGCAGCATCATATTCAGCCACCAGCGCCGCCGCGAGTGGCTCTACGCCCCGGCGTTTCAGACCGGCATCAAACCCTTCGAGGTCAGCCTTGATGGCGCGAATATCATGCATGGGAAATCCTTATCTTGACGGGCTGGCCGGATATCGACCCAAGACAATAGCCTATAGGAAAAGTCAGGGCCAAGGTCCAGATGAGAGTTTTGGGAGGGTCAGGCCAGGATGAGAGGGCGGATACAGCAGCCAAGCGTAACAAAACTTCCTAAACCAGCGCCTTTTCTTCCTCTTCTTCGCGCTGTTTACGGCGTTTGGTGACCATCCGCACGGCCATGATGGAAATCTCATAAAGGGCAAAAATGGTAAGCCCCAAAGCGATTTGCGAGATCGGGTCTGGCGGGGTCAATATGGCCGCCACAAGAAATATAGCGACAATGGCAAAGCGGCGATTTTTGACGAGAAATTCCGGCGTCACAAAGCCCGCCATGGCCAACAATGTCAAAACCACCGGTAATTGAAAGGCCATGCCAAAACCCAGAATAAGCGTGGTGATGAGGGAGAGATATTCACCAACCTTGGTCAGGAGCGTGATATTGGCCGAAGCCCCTTCCATGGCCTGCTGCTCCATGCCAACGGCAAATTGCATGACAAATGGCATAATCATAAAATAGACCAAAGCCGCCCCGGCCAAAAATAGAATTGGCATGGCGATGAGGAAGGGTAATACCGCCCGCCGCTCATTCTTATACAGCCCCGGCGAAACAAAACGATATAGATGATAGGCCACCACCGGCGTCGACAGCACAAAAGCCGCCATAAAGGCAAGGCGCACCCGGGTGAAGAAAAATTCCAGAGGCGCAAAATATAATGTCGGCTCGCTGGCCGAGCTATCCCCCACCGCATTGACAAAAGGCACAATCAGAAAATTGAAAAACGGCACTGACACAATGAAGCTCGGAATAAAAGTCAGCACCAAAATCGCTAGCGACCACATCAGTCGCATGCGCAATTCAATCAGATGATCCAGCAAGGGCGCGCGCGAGGCCTCGACCTCATCTTCCGGCGCCTCGTCAATTATATCGGGGGGCTGGTCCCAATCACCGCCGACAAGCTTCTTCTTGTCATCACCATTTTCAGATTTTTTCTTACTCACGCTTTGCCCCCCGGCGGTAAAGCATCAGGGATTTCAGAAGCGGCCGGTTGCTCAGGCTCAACAAGCGGGCCCATGGCATCATCCACCGCCCCTTTTAACTCATCTGTGGGATTTAGTTTTTTTAATTCGTCGATTTCTTTTTGTAATTCTTCAAGATCGGCTTCCTTGGCCATCTGATCCAGCCCCGCCCGAAACTCATCGGCCAGCCCCCGCACCTGCCGGAACATGCGGCCAACAGATTTCATCAGCCGTGGCAAATCCTTTGGCCCGACCACAACCAGCGCCAAAGCTGCCAGCAGTACCATTTCAAACAAACCGATTTGCGGTATCAGCGACATGATTTTCGCCTCTGGTTAAAAGAAATCGCCAATGGCCAAAAGACCTAAAGACAGGAGCGACTTAGTCGGTCTCTTTCTTTTCCTCGACCTTGGCCGCATCATCCTTTTCAGGCTCTTCTTCCAGCCCTTTGCGAAAGGATTTAATGCCCTTGGCGAAATCACCCATAATGGCCGAAATGCGCCCACGCCCGCCAAATAAAAGCAGAGCGAGAATTACCACAATCAGTATTTGTTGCCAGCCAATAGCCATATTGAACCTTACCTTTTGTTCCCTGCCCTCATTCTAGCGGATAAAGGGTGATTTATGCAATGAAAGCTCTCTGCCCCGCCAGACAAGGGGTAATGGGGTGATGTTACCCGTTTTTTCCATCACGAAATTGTGGGTTTAACGATTATTCTTGGTCTTCCCCGTCGATTTCACCCTCATCAATGAAATCCTGCACAAAATCGACCTGTTCGGGAGCCCCTTCGCCATCTTCCGCCTCTTCGCTATCGCTCGGGGTTGGCACCTGAAACCCTGCCGGCAGACGAGCGCTCAGCAATCCAGCGGCTTTCAAATCAGCCAGCCCCGGCAGATGGCTAACGCTTTCAAGGCCAAAATGCTCAAGGAAAGCCTGACTGGTGCCATAAAGAATAGGGCGACCCGGAATATGGTCCCGACGCCCCCGCAAGCGCACCCAGCCCAATTCCATCAACTGGTCAAGCGAGCCTTTAGAAACCGCAACACCGCGAATTTCTTCTATATCAGCGCGGGTGCAAGGCTGATGATAGGCGATGATCGCCAAAGTCTCGAGCGCGGCGCGGGACAGCTTGCGCGGCACGATCTGTTCTCTTTCCAAAATCGGGGCAATATCCGGCGCGGTGACAAAGCGATATTTGCGGCCGACTTTTTGCAATAAAATCCCGCGACCATCATAGCGCTCCTGCAAAATCTCCAGCGCCTTTTCAACATCCGCCCCTTCTGGCAGGCGTCCGGCCATGGTCGCAATATCCAATGGTTCTGCCGCCGCAAATAGCAACGCCTCCACCATGCGCACATGCTCGCCCAGTGCCGCCGCCTCATCAAAGGGCGCACTGACCGCCCCCTCCTTGGCAAAAGGGTTTTCCGGCAGATCAATATCCTGATCATCACTCAACTGAATTACATCTCCTTGCCCGCTATGTTCCTTGGCAACGGTTTCGCATTCTTCCGGAATTGCCTCAAGGGCTTCAACCAAAGCTTCCTGAACTTCATGAGCATCCATTTCTGCCAAATCATTATCACTTTTTTTGCCCGGCTCGGAAGCACTCATTACAATCTCCTTGAAATCGGCTCTTTAAGAACCGCTTAATTGATGGTCTCGCTGTGGTCTGGCGCGGTTTCACCATGGCCCGCCAAGGACTGCCTTGATCCACCGCGAATATAAAGCGGCTGAAAGGCAGAAGTCTGGCGAATTTCGCACTCCCCGGCTTTGGCAAATTCCAGCGCTGCATTAAAGGCACTGGCTATCAGGCTTTGGGTCGGCGCGTCGATTTCCCCTTCCGGCAAGAGACTACGCAGATCAGACCAATCGGGAATATCACCCAAAATGCGCGCCAGACGGGCGCGGGCTTCTTCAATCTGATAAACCTTGGGCGGCTCATATTGAATGGTCGCATCAATATTGCGCACCCGACCGAAAGAATAGGCGGCCAGCAAATCATATAATTCCGCCGACCATTCGGTTTTGCGGATAACCCGCACCCCTTCGGGATTACCCCGCGGGAAATAATGAATATTGCTTTGCGGCAAATCCATAATGTCATCGGCAGCTTTGCGCATGGCTTCAAGGCGCTGTAATTGAAAGGCCAGATGGGCGGCCATTTCATCGGCGCTCATCTCTTCGCCATCTTCACTTTGCGCAGGCAATAGCAAACGCGTTTTTAGAA
>WFQB01000017.1 GCA_015487305.1 Parvularculaceae bacterium
ACAGCGCCCCCGATTGCACCATGCGCCATTGCCATTGGCGCGGGGCTTGAAATTGCGGCAATAGCCGTCGCGCCCGTTCAATTGGCCCGGCAATAAGCTGCGGGAAAAACGCCACATAGGCGGCAAAATCAACAAAGCGATCCGTGGGCTGCATTTCCTTTCGATAAATATCAATCGTGTAGGAAAGGGTCTGGAAGGTATAAAAAGAAATCCCCACGGGTAAGATGATATGGATCATCGGCGTGTTGATTTGTAGACCAAGGGATGAAAAGGCTTCAACAAAACTTGCCGTGAAGAAGCCGAAATATTTAAATACCCCCAAAAGGCCAAGATTAGTGACCAGCGAAAACACCAGCCACGCTTTGCGTCGCACCGGACCGGACAGGCGATCAATATTACCGCTGATGAAATAGACAAGTGCGCCAAGACCAAGGGAGATTGGCAATAAAAACCAGTTTTCCTGCCATGAGATAAAAGTAGCAACAGCCCCAAGCCCGCAAAACCAAAACAAAGCTTTATGGACAATTTTGCGCGGCGGCCTTTGTCCGGAAGCGCCTAACCCGCTGATAAAATCCACCAGCGTGGAAAGGCCAATTAAAATGAGAAAGCGCTCATCCCACCAGCCATAAAAAAACCACGACCCGAACAGGATAAGAAGATTTTGCGCGCGCCAATGTTTTGCCATCTGCCAATAGACGACAAAGAATATGGCAAAGAACGCCAGAAATATGGGCGAGTTAAACAGCAAAGACCAAAGCTTCCCCAAGCATGATTTAATGGGGCTGACTATGAAGCCTTAAGGTTAGTTTCCGGTTAAGCATGGTTCTGCAACATGCATGATACTTACCGTCAACAGAAATTCCTTAACCGCCGTTAACCATGAGAGTTTACTATATTTTATCGGCTCTATGAGACGCTTGCCTTTCTTGGTGGAAAAAATTGGTGGGCATGGCTGAACAACAGCTACATATAAAGGGCAAACAGCCTGAAGCGAAAACGGCGCGCGCGCAATCGGGTTTAACCCGGGCGGGGTTGTCGCGGGATTTTTGCGTTGATCTGGCATCTCTTCTCAACATTCTGGTAATTGCTGTCTCGGCATTGGCCGCTGCTTATTTAAGTGGTGAGCAGGGCTATTTGGTGCGCTATCTTTCTATCGGCGTGCTGGGCGGGCTGGCGGCCACGGAGGTTTTTATTCAAGGGGGCTATCAGACATTTGATCGCCTGCTATCGCCTTGGCGTGCTTTGCGTGGTCTCGTTTGGCGCTGGGCTTGGATTATTGTTGCCATGGCATTGGTGGCGTTTCTGATTGATATATCGGCGATTTTTTCCATAAGCTGGTTCTTGGAATGGGGCGCCTTGTCTCTCATCGGCATTTTGCTTAGCCGTTTTGCCATTGCCCAATGGCTTGGGCACGCTTTAGAAAATGGTGGGGCTTTGTCGCGGCGGGTGGCCATTGTTGGCGCCACCAATATTGCCGAGAAATTTTCCGAACGCATGAGTGAGCATGGCAAAGGTCTGACTTTGGTTGGTGTGTTTGATGATCGCGATTTGCAGACGCGGCAAGAAGCACCTCAAAATAACAGCGCCGCTTTTGAAGATAAAATCGGTGGGGATCTGGCCCAGCTTATTCAATTGGCTTTGTCTGGTGATGTGGATGATATTGTCATCTGCCTGCCATGGTCAGCCGATAACCGCATTGAAAGTGTGTTTCATCGCCTCGCCGTATTACCCGCTAATATCGTGGTTTGTCCGGATATGCTATGGCTCAATAAATCTCATGGTCAGGTTTCAAAACTGGCTGGTGTGCCGGTATTGAAAATTCATCGTCGGCCTTTGGAAGGCTGGGGCGGGGTTTTAAAAGCCCTTGAAGATCGTGTTCTCTCCTTTTTGTTTTTGCTGGCCTTGATGCCGGTCATGGGGTTGGTTGCTCTGGCGATTAAGCTCGACAGTCGCGGACCGGTATTTTTCCGCCAGCACCGTCATGGCTTTGGTCATGAAGAGTTTAAGATTTACAAATTCCGCACCATGAGCGTTGCCGAAGATGGCGATAATGTGCGCCAGGCCACCAAAGACGATGACCGGGTGACACGGGTCGGGCGGTTTTTACGCAAATACAGCCTTGATGAATTGCCGCAGCTTTTCAATGTGCTGCGCGGGGATATGTCGCTGGTGGGGCCGCGCCCTCATGCCATTGCCCATAATGCCCAATATGCAAGGGTAATCGCCGATTATGCCGGTCGCCATAAGGTCAAGCCGGGCATTACCGGATGGGCGCAGGTCAATGGCTTGCGCGGTGAAACCTCCGAGACCGTGATGATGGCCACAAGAGTGCGCTTTGATCTCAACTATATTGAGCATTGGTCGTTATGGTTTGATTTGCGCATCATCATGATGACGGTCTGGGCGGTGTTGTTCCCCAAAAATGCCTATTGATTTGGGCTCAGGCGGCGTTTAACCGCTTTGGCAATGGCCCCCGGAGCCTTGCGCTCTGCTTCTTCCCGCTCTGCCTTGCTTAGGCCTTGCAGGTTTTCACCGGCCAGCGGGGCAAAGATTTTATCCCCTGTTTGTCGTGGACCATAAGGGGCTTCAACCTTGTCCTTCACGCCATTCATTGCCGGCCCAAGAGGCTCGGCATTATCCTTGGTGCAATCAAGTCTTGCTTGCGATTGTTTGATCATCTCATCGATATGACGGTCAAGCACGGTGATAGGACTAAAAATTGCCGGGGCAGAATGAATATCTGTCTCAGGGTCTATATCTGTCTCAGGGTCTATATCCGTATCTGATGTGATTTCTATCTCATTTGCAGCCAAACCCGCTTCTTCCTGCTCGTCATCTTCTTCATTCCATGGAACCCAGCCATCTTCTTCCGATGGGTCTTCCTTGGGTGTTTCAGCGGCACTATTGGCAGGTTCAAGCCCTAAAACTTGCTCAAGATTAGGGCGCTCAACTGTTTGCGTTTGCTCTTCAGTTTTTTCTTCTTCGATGAGGGGAAGAGATAGGAGAACGGCAATTTTCTGACTGGAAAGCGGGTCAATGGAATGAAAAGAAGCGCGTCCTTGATCATTGACATAGACAAGATGAAAACCATTCTCAGCATTCATGGTCTGGCGCAGAATTTCTGTATCTAGCCATTCAATGACCCGCCCATTTCGTGAAGGCGGTCTATCCCCATAAATTTCGACTATGGAGAGATCATGATCCAGCATGGTTTGCAAAAGGGGTTTCATGGTGCGCCGCTGATCGGTGCAATCGGGGTCATTTTTTTCCGGTCCAATCAAAAATAGGCAGCGGGCAGGGTTAAAATTGGCCTGCAAATCGACAATCCCAAAGCCGGCGGCTTCCTCTTCGGTATTTTCAGGGTCAATTTGTCCAATTATGACACGCCCGCGCATGCTCAGATAGCCCAGCAGAATCCCACCAAGCAGTACTATTGAGACAATTATCGCAACCATGGTCGTCATAAAACGCTGATCACCCCTTGATCATCCGCTTATTCAGGGCGGCAAATCCGATTATAAAGGGGCAGGTTACTGGCATTTTCGGGTTATTTTGCCCCTTGCTACAACAATAACTTGCAAAACAGGGGCCAGCAAACCCCTATAACAGTATTCTGCCCAAAGCAGGTTTTCAGGGGCGGAAAAGCGCGCCATGCTTGAGATATGTTTTTGCACTTGCCACATAGGGTTAAGCCCCCCTATGACAGCAAAATCCACGCTATCTGCATGAATAGGGTTAAGACCCGTGAAGGAGTGAAATACGATGAAAGTGATGATTTTGGGGGGCGACGGGTTTTGCGGTTGGCCAACGGCACTGCACCTGTCTGAGCGGGGCCATGATGTAATGATCATCGACAATCTGTCGCGTCGCAAGATTGACGTAGAATTGGAAGTCGACAGTCTGACCCCCATCGCACCAATGTCGGTTCGACTGGCCGCCTGGAAAGAGGTGAGTGGCAAAGATATCGAGTTTGAAAATTGCGATATTTCAAAACACTATATGCGCCTGCTAACCCTGATGGAACGGTTCCAGCCGGAAGCCATCATCCACTTTGCCGAGCAACGGGCCGCACCCTATTCTATGAAATCGGCCTGGCATAAACGCTATACGGTGGATAATAACATCAATGCTACGTCCAATGTATTGGCGGCGATTGTTGACTATGACAAAGGGCCAAAGCCCCACCTTGTTCACCTTGGCACTATGGGCGTTTATGGCTATGGCACGGCGGGTATGAAAATTCCCGAGGGCTATCTTGAGGTTAAAGTTGAAACTGATGATGGCGTTGAGATTCGTCAAGAAATTCTCTATCCGGCCAATCCGGGCTCCATCTATCACATGACCAAAACCCAAGACCAGCTCTTGTTCTCCTTTTATAACAAGAATGACGGCTTGCAGATTACCGATCTGCATCAGGGCATTGTCTGGGGCACACAAACGGACGAAACCAAAAAAGATGAGCGCCTCATCAATCGCTTCGATTATGATGGCGATTATGGCACCGTCCTCAATCGCTTTTTGATGCAGGCGGCGGTTGGTTATCCGCTAACGGTCCATGGTACAGGTGGCCAGACACGCGCCTTTATCCATATTCAGGACACAGTGCGCTGTATTGAACTGGCGATCAACAATCCGCCGCAAACCGGTGAGCGCGTTCATATCCACAATCAGATGACCGAAACCCATAGGGTGCGTGATCTGGCTAATATGATTGCCGAGATGACTGGCGCAAAAATCGAAAACATTGCCAATCCGCGCAATGAAGCAGATGAAAATGAATTGCATGTTGAAAACAGCAATCTCATTCGTTTTGGCTTGAAGCCGATTACATTGGAAGCCGGACTGATGGATGAAGTCACCGATATTGCCCGTCGCTATGCGGATCGCTGCGATACCAGCCGCATTCCATGCGTTTCCTATTGGAACGAAAAACGCGAAGACGCAGCCAAAAGCTAAAGCATTTCTTATCGAATATAACGAAGCCGCTGGCCGATCCGGTCAGCGGCTTATTTTTGGTCCGTCTTGGTCAGCATCTCGTCATAAAGCCCTTCGGGAACCTGACGGCGGCGATAGAGCATATAAGCCAGCACCAAGGCCTGCAGCAGGCCAAGAACCACAAATAATATATGCGGGGCCAGCCATCCGGCGGTCACCGTCAGCACGAACATGGCCCCTACAAAGGCCGCCGCAGCATTCATCACATTACCCGCCGCCATGATGCGGGCGCGATGGGTGGTTAAAACCCGCCTTTGAATGGCCGCCTGCAAAGGCACAATATACATGCCGATAAAAGCGGCGGTGAAGGTAAAGCTGATAAGAACCGGCCACGCCAAGGGCTTGGCTAGAAATTGCTGGACATTGTAAAGCTCTGCCGGGGCCTGGGCCTGCATCAGAGCGGCAATGCCGGAAGTTGCAAAAATTGCGAGAATGGCCAGACCGAGAGACAGGGCCGAAAAGTTCAAACCCGATTTGCCTTTGGACAAGGAGGCGGATATTCCTGCGCCGATTAAAGATCCAATCATAAAACAGATCATAATAATGGTCGCTACCTGCCCGTCCCCATGCAGGATATCTCGGGCAAAATAGGGCACGGTAACGGTGACAGCGGCGGCGCAAAAATAAAACATGGCCGCTCCAAAAAGCGGTCTCACTACGGGCGGCTCTGCGCTGACAAAACGAACCATATGGCCATATTGGCGAAAAATATTAAAATCTATTTTGATATTCGGCACATCGGCTGGGCGCGTGGGCACAAAAAACACAGCGCCCATGCCAATGACAGAGGCGACAAAAAGAATAGCTGATAAAATTACTGGCCCATTAGCCATTTGTATCAACGCCCCGCCCACCGCATAAGCAAGGGAATTGGAAACAAACAAACCGCCATTGAAAAACGCATTACCGCGCACCAGCTCATCGGCGGCAAGATATTTGGGCATGGCGGCAATGCGCACCGGAGAGAAAAAAGCTGATTGCACGCCCATTAAAAACAGCATAATGACAAGCACAAGACCATTGCCAAGCAGAAAACCAATGGCGGCAATGGCCATCAAAACCAGCTCGGTGGCTTTGGTGATCACCAGCATTCTTGCCGGTGGATATTTATCGGCCACCTGTCCGGCAATTGGCGAAAACAACACCATGGCCATGGCGAAAAGCGCGCCCGCATAGGGCACAATATCCGGGGTGGTTTCAACGCCGGGCAAGATAGAAAAACCATCCGGCAGGGTCAGCAAGCCATAGGTCAGCCCGATGATAAGCGCCTGCTTTAGCGTATTATCGGTAAAAATCCCAAGGGTGAAACTGGTCCACATGGGCAAAAAGCGGCGCTGGAAAAACAGCGGTAAATTGCCTTGCGAAGATTGCGGTGGTTGTTGCGCCATCAAGGCTCCTGACGAAAGATCAAGCGATCATTATTCGGTTTGGTTTTGCGCCTTTTCTCTGGCTTTTTTCTCTCTGGCTTTTTGCTTGGCCTTTTCCATCGTGTCGGCAATTTCCGGTGGGGTATAATTTTCATCATGCTTGGCCATCACTTCTGAAGCGACGAAAAGGCCATCGTCTTGCAATATTCCTTGCACAATCACCCCTTGACCATCACCAAAAAGGGGAGGGAGTAAGTCATCATATTCAACAGTGACCGTTTTTTCAAAATCGGTAACGGCAAAAATAACCTTTGAACCCTCGCCGGGCTTTAGCGACCCTTCGACGACCATGCCGCCAAGGCGAATTTCCCGGCCATCCAATTCCAAAGCCGTCGGTAATTCGGCGGGTGGGTAGAAATAAACCGCCCGTTCGCGCAGCGCCATGGCCGCCACCACCGCCGCCAACACCAGCGAGGGCAGGGCAATCATCACCATCATCATCCGCCTTTGCCGACGGCGATAAAACACCCCCTTTTGCGGTGGTTTTTTACTGTCAGGGGTCTGTTCTGATTTTTC
>WFQB01000018.1 GCA_015487305.1 Parvularculaceae bacterium
CGCACCGTGACAAATCTTGTATCGGTTTGTGCCACATCAAGGGCCTGCGCATAAAGCTCGGCAACCCGCTTGGTCGCGCCCATAAATGATGTTGGGTTTACCGCTTTGTCCGTGGAGATGAAAACGACAGCTTCGGCTTTGTGTTCTGTCGCAGCGTCAAAAACATTTTTGGCCCCCAAAATATTAGTCATACAACCTGGGGCACGGTTTTGCTCGACAATCGGCACATGTTTGAAAGCCGCTGCATGAATGACAATTTCCGGCAAAGTATCATCAAACAGGCGGTCCAAATGTTCACGCCGACAGACATCAATTAAATGTGCTTGAAGCGGGACCGTTAAATTGCCTTCGCGAATCTCAAGGTCAATATGATAGAGATTAAACTCAGAATTATCGACCATCACCAAAAGTTCAGGGTCAAAGGTCAAAACCTGACGCACCAGTTCAGCACCGATAGTGCCGCCGGCGCCGGTAATCATCACACGCTTTCCAGTGATTAGCTTTGCAGCAGCACGCAAATCAATCGTCCGCGGCTCCCGCGACAACAGCTCGGCACTTTCAAAAAATTGATTGGTTAAATCACTTGGTGCCAATCGCGTTGTCATTGGGTCACTTTTACGACCAAACAATCTGCTTAACAAAGATCCAGCCCCCCCTTTTCTAGAGGGCCTCTTATCATTTCGACCTTTGCCATTTTCATGCGGGGCGAAATTACCATTTCTACCAATATTACTTGCCACAATTTAGAACTTTCCTCTCCGACCCGCCCCAAGCTTTGATATTACATATTCATGGGGTATTTACCAGTACGAAGTTTAGGGGCCAACCTTAGAATTAATGTCTTTTCGAGTTGAAACCAAACTAGATATAAGTTTAACGAAACTATACTGAAAACCCGACGCAAGGGCTGTCAGACAAGGTGCTTTAGCCTTTCCTAAAACCCCTCTTTCATGCGTCGAAACGCCCATTTTATTTGCACTGAACCTGTGAGATCATAAGGCTGCGCAACGATTTGAAGGCTGGTCTGACGCTTTAATTGCGCCCCCGCATATATGCTGCGCTCCAGCGAAAGGGCCGCCTTGTCCGCCTGAAAGCGCCACCCCTCCCGGCCCGGCGTAACCAGAATGACTGAACGCTGATCACGCGATAGAGATGCCTTGATGGTCGGGTGCAAATGAAAGCGCAATACGAAACCCACCTGCTCTTTGCGCTCTTCGGGCACAAAAACATCTTCCCCGCGTAAGTCTTCCCCATCAATATCCAGAAAAAGACGCCGCCTATGGGTTGCTTTTTTAAGATGCTCGACGCCAGTGCGCTCCATTTCCAATAGCTGCCCGCGATTGTCTTCAAACAGGCGGTGATAAAGAGATGGCGCAGAACGAGATTGATCTATAGGGGCATCTACAAGGCTTAGACTTGAATGTGCTGCCGCCTGACGCAAAGCATGTTGCCAAGGCGTACCCATGGAGGCAATTGTCAGCGCGGTGCCATGAAATGGATTTTCAGCACCACAATTCACAACGATACGGTGGCGACCACTGGAAAGCTGAAAGCTGAGAGCACCATCATGAGAATGTATCGGGCGTACAATCTGGGATAAATTTTGTTTGTTGTATTTTTTTGGGGCCAGTTGATGCAAAGGATTACCGCCCGCCGCTGGACCGCCAAGATCGGCCAAGATGAGAGTGCGCGCTGCACTTAGTTTTTGATAACCTGTATGGGAGGCAAAATCGATTTGCTGTCTCTCTACCTTGCCGGAAGTTAGTGCCGTCGTTATCGCCTGCTTATCATCTTCGCAGGACCCATTAAACACCGCAAGGCGGCCATCGCCGCAACGAAAAAACTCAACTAAGGATAATGCCTTGCCGGCGCTGTGCTGAATGAACCCTGGCACTTCGCGCCCTGTCGCCTCATAGGCTTTTATCAATGCCAAAAGCCGCAAACCTAATTCCATCTGAAAAGACGGATTGCGCGAAACATGACCGCCATCTTGGCGCAATTGCAAGCGCAGCTCACGGCGCAAAAGATTGCACCCCTGTTCAGCGCAATGCTGATGATGGGGCAATAGCAGACCGGCAGCGGTTAAAGATATGGCCGCCAATAGGCGCGTGCGCGGGGTTTCGGCCTTATTGGCGGATTTTGCCAGATGGCGTGCTTGGCGCGCCATGGCTGATAGAAGCGCCGAGCGCCACAGGGCATCCCCGCGCTTCAATAAAGGCCCTGCATGACGCAATAAAAAAATCAATCGCTCGGCGGTAATATCCAGCGCCCAGCATTGCGGCTCATAGCGGCTATAAAGCGAAAGCCAGGCGTCGATTAAAATTGTTGCCGCTAATTGTCCCTCTTCCCCTAAGCTGGCAAAATCGCGCAACCAGACAAAAGAGTGCATTCTGGCAAAGTCGGCTGTACTCGGATCAAGGGCCAACCATTTGCGGGCAATATCGCTAATATCCCCATGCAATAATAACCCATCGGCCTTGTCACCAATCCACGCTGCAATGAGCGCTTTTGCTGCCTGTGCATTGG
>WFQB01000019.1 GCA_015487305.1 Parvularculaceae bacterium
AACCGGACTTCTCCTGTCTGGTCTAAGTGCTATTTTCATTGCTGGACTGGCTTTGCACCAGAAATGACCCCTTGGTGATTTTTTAATACTCAGGAAAGGCCAGCCCTGATATAGATAGGCGCATGAACCATGCTTCTATTCTTTCGCCTCTTGCGGGGCTTTCCTTTTGGAAAATGAACGGCCTTGGCAATGATTTTGTCATTGTCGATTTGCGCCAAAGCGATATTCGTTTGGATGCGGATATGGCCCGTGCTTTGGGAGATCGCGATGGCCCTTATGGTTGCGATCAGATCATCACCTTGGAGAACAAGGCTGGTGATGCCTTTATGGGAATTTTTAATCAGGATGGAAATGCGGTTGAGGCCTGTGGCAATGCGGCGCGCTGCATCGCCTCAATTTTAATGGCCGAGCAAGGCAAGGAAGAAATTGCCTTTCTATCGCCCGCCGGGCCATTGCAAGCGCAAAAAATAGGCGAGGATCGCTTTGGCGTTGACATGGGCGCACCGCGCCTCAATTGGCAGCATATCCCCTTGGCTGAGCAGATGGACGACACACGCTTTATCGACATCAAGCTTGGGCCGATTGATAATCCGGTTTTATGGGGGCCTTCAGCGGTCAATATGGGCAATCCCCATTGTATTTTCTTTGTGGACAAGGCCGAAGAGACAGCCCTTGAGCGCTTCGGACCTCTGATTGAAGGCCATCCGCTATTTCCTGAAGGGGCTAATGTCTCGGTTGCTGAAATTCGTAGCAAACACGATATTCGCTTGCGCGTCTGGGAACGCGGGGTTGGCATGACCAAGGCCTGCGGCACTGCCGCCTGTGCGGCGCTAGTTGCGGCCCATCGTCGTCGCCTGACCGGTCGCAAGGCCATTATTCATCTCGATGGCGGGCCTTTGGCGATTGAATGGCGCGAAAGTGATGACCATGTGATTATGGTTGGTCCCGTCACCCTTGAGCATGAAGGCGTGTTTTAGCTTGAAGACCAGCGGTGGATGGCGCATTTAAGAGGCTGTTTTTCACACCCCTCCTGTCTATTGAGCAACCCCGCCCCCATGGCCGAAAATTCTTCTCATCTGGATAAAGTCAAAACCGTCACCCTTGGTTGTCGGCTGAACCAATATGAATCGGCGCGCATGGAGCAGATGGCGGCGAGCGCTGGGCTTGGCAATGCGATTATCGTCAATACTTGCGCGGTGACGGGCGAGGCTGTGCGCCAAGCGCGCCAGACCATCAGACGCCTTTCGCGCGCCCACCCTGAAAGCGAGATCATCATTACCGGATGCGCCGCGCAGATTGACCCGGAAGGCTTTTCCGCCATGCCCGAAGTCACCAGAGTTGTCGGCAATCAGGAAAAAATGAACGCAAGCGCATGGCAAACCATCGCACAAACAAGCGAGCGGGTACTTGTGAACGACATCATGACGGTGCGTGAAACCGCGCCGCAGCTTTTATTACAAGGAAAGCTATCGGCGGCCCGGGCCTATGTGCAAATTCAAAATGGCTGCGACCATCGCTGTACTTTTTGTATTATCCCTTATGGCCGAGGCAATGCCCGCTCGGTGCCCATGGGCGATATTGTGCGCGAGGTGCAAAATCTGGTTGAGCGCGGGGCTGCCGAAGTGGTGCTGACCGGAGTTGATATTACTTCTTACGGACCGGACCTGCCGGGGGGGCCAAGCCTTGGGGATATAGTGCAAAAAATTCTCAATCTCGTGCCGGACCTGCCGCGCTTGCGTCTGTCCTCGATTGATGGCGCTGAGATTGACGACACATTGTTTCGGTTGATTGTTGAAGAGGAGCGCATTGCCCCGCATTTGCATTTATCGCTACAGGCTGGTGATGATATGATTTTAAAGCGCATGAAGCGGCGCCATAATCGGGCACAGGCGATTGAATTTTGTAAAGCCATAAAAGCAGCGCGCCCGCAAACCGCTCTTGGGGCGGATCTGATTGCCGGTTTTCCCACCGAGACAGAGGCGATGTTTGAAAATACCCGCCGCGTGATCGGTGAATGCGATATTGTTTACACCCATATTTTTCCCTTCTCGCCCCGCAGGGGCACGCCCGCCGCTTTAATGC
>WFQB01000020.1 GCA_015487305.1 Parvularculaceae bacterium
GGAGAAAGTTTTCGTGTGAGCGCGCAGGCCACCGCCTTTGCATGCGCTTGCCTGTTTTTCGCCCTGTCGCGAAAGACCTCCCCCACCCCCCTGACTAATGAGACGCGAAAAGGCCACTGGAGCTGTAATGAAATGAAAGACCTCACCTTCATGCTGCGCGCCATAGAGCTCGCAAAAAAAGCCGAAGGCCAGACTGCGCCCAATCCCATGGTCGGCTGCGTCATCGTCAAGGACCGCGAGATCATCGGCGAAGGCTGGCACAAAGGCGTCGGCCAGCCCCATGCGGAAGCCGAAGCACTCGCCGCCTGCCGAGAAGACCCAAAAGGTGCCATCGCTTTTGTCACTTTAGAGCCCTGCAACCACACCGGCAAAAACCCGCCCTGTTCTGAGGCCCTCATCAAGGCCGAAATCGCCGAAGTTTTCTACGCCATCGCGGACCCCAACCCGATAGCCAGTGGCGGCGGGAAACGCCTGCGCGAAGCGGGCATCACCACCCATGAAGGATTAGGCCGCAAACAAGCCGAGGCCTTAAACAGCGATTATTTAAACCGCTACAAAAAACAAGAGCAAAACCAATGAGCCGCACCACCTCAACCAGCAAAACTTTCACCACACCACAAAACGCGATTGCCGGGGCCGCGTTTATGGTCGCGGCGGGCACCTGTTTCGCGCTGATCAATGTCGCCATGCAATATGTCACTATGCGGTTGGGGCTGGTCTCCACTAATGCCGCCTTCTGGCAATATGCCTTTGCGGTTGCCGCCAGCCTGCCTTTGTTTTTGCGCTTTGGGTTAGAGCCTTTGAGAACCGGCTTCCCGCTAATTCACGGCTTTCGCGTGCTAGCGGCGGTCGTTGGGGTGCAATTCTGGGTGTTCGGCCTTGCCCATGTGCCTATATGGCAGGCGATCGCGCTGGTGATGACCTCACCATTTTTTGTGATTATCGAAGCGCGGCTTTTTCTAAACGAAAAAGTGGGCTGGCAAAGATGGCTCGCCACCTTGGTCGGCTTCATTGGTGCCTTGATCATCCTCAGCCCATGGCAGGAAGATTTCTCCCTTTATGCCCTCGCGCCCTTAGGTGCAGCTTTTTCCTGGTCGGTCTATTCGGTCATCACCAAAAGCCTAACGCGGGTGGAAAGCGCCGACAAAATCACTGTCTATCTGCTGGCCTTGCTGATGCCGGTCAATGGGGTGATTGCCTTTGGCGCAGGCACGCTCGCTATGCCCGGCGGTCTGGCGCTGATGCTGTTAATCGGCGCTGGTGTTATCACCGCCTTGGCCAATTGGTTCCTTACCAAAGCCTATGCTTCGGCTGATGCGTCTTACGTCCAGCCTTTCGATCATTTGAAACTGCCTTTAAACATCCTCGCCGGCTGGCTGGTGTTTCACTATATCCCCAATGGCAATTTATGGATCGGCGCAACCCTGATCATCATCGCTTCGCTCTACATCATGCAGCATGAACGCAAGCAAGGGTAGAAAACCCTAACCCAAAAGCGCCAGCGCCACCCGATAGGTGATAAAGGCCGCAAACCAGGCAAGGGCAAAAAGATAGGCCGTCATGCCCCACATCCGGGCCCATGAATTGGTCTCCCGGCGCACCACCGCCAAAGTTGAAATACATTGCGGGGCATAGACATACCATGCCAGAAAAGCGAGTGCCGTGGGTAAGGACCAGCCCGCCTGCAAGGCTGCATAAAGCCCTTCTGAAGTTTCAGTTGCGCCATCAATCGCATAGACCGTGCCCAGCGCGCCGACCGCCACTTCGCGCGCGGCCATGCCCGGCACCAATGCGATGACAATTTCCAAATTAAACCCGAGCGGTTTGAAAATCGGCTCAATCGTCCGGCCAATCATGCCCGCAAAGCTTGAGCGCAAATCATTGCCGGGAAAAGAGACCAGAAACCACAAGACAATCGACACCGTAAAAATCACCGTTCCGGCCCGGCGCAAGAATATTTTTGCCCGCGACCACAAGCCCACCAATAAATCACGCAGCTGCGGCATTTTATAGGACGGCAATTCCATCAGCAAAGACTGCTCGCCACCACGCCCTAAAATGCGGCGGAAAACAAAAGCAACAATGACAGCGCTGACAATCCCCGCCACATACAACGCAAACATAACCAAACCCTGCAAACCAAACGGGCCGACATTGCTGGCCGGAATAAACGCGCCGATGATTAAAATATAAACCGGTATCCGCGCAGAACAGGTCATCAAAGGCGCAATCATAATCGTGGTCAGGCGATCGCGTTCGCTCTCCATTACCCGCGCCGCCATAATGCCGGGGATCGCGCAAGCAAAACTCGACAATAATGGAATGAAAGCACGCCCGTTCAGCCCCACCCGAAGCATCAGCTCATCCATTAGAAACGCCGCCCGCGCCATATAGCCGGACATTTCCATAATCAGGATGAAGAAAAACAATACCAGAATTTGCGGCAGGAAAATTATCACAGAACCAACCCCGGCGATAATTCCGTCCACCAACAGGCTTTCGATCCAATTATCCGGCAGGACAGTACGCAAACCCTGTCCCAAAGATGTAATCAGGCTATCCAAAACCCCCATGGGCCATTCAGCCCAGGCATAGACCGCCTGAAACACCAAAAACAGGATGGCAAGAAATGTCACAAGCCCGAAAAACGGGTGCAGCAAAATGGCGTCCAAAGTTCTGGTCAGGCGATGCATGCCCGGCTCAGCGGTCACCGCCTTTGCAGAAAGCTGCCTTGCCTGAAGCTGGAAATCACGCAAAGAACGCCCCGTTTCCTTGGGTGGTGTCAGCCGCGCAAGATCCGGCAAGGCTTGGTCAATCGCGGTTAGCAAAGCCTCACGGCCCGCTTTGCGCGGCGCGCTGGTCGCCACTACCGGAACACCCAAGGTTTTTTCCAATGCGTCAAGATCAATCTCAACCCCGTCACGCTTGGCAAGGTCGATCATGTTTAAAACCACAATCATTGGCAGGCCGAGAGAGCGGATTTGAAAAGCAAATTGTAAATGAGAATGGAGATTGGGCGCATCAATCAGCACAAGGAGTAGATCCGGCGTCTCGCCAATCTCGCCACGAATAGCATTTAAGGCAATGCGCGCATCCGTGCTGCGCCCGGACAGGCCATGAATACCCGGTAAATCCTGTAAAACTATCTTGCGCCCTTCAGGGGTCGTGAAACCGCCCTCGCGCATTTCCACCGTGACGCCCGGATAATTAGCAATTTTGGCGCGCCCGCCGGTCAACCCGTTGAAAAGCGTCGTCTTGCCGGCATTGGGCGCACCCACAAGCGCGAGCGTAAACGCTTTTTCTTGGGGTCTAGCGTTACTCTTTTCATTTGTCGCAAGTGGGGCTTCAAGGCTCACTTAATCTGCCTCGATTTCAATACAGGCTGCTTCCGATTTGCGAAGGGCAAGAATGGTGCGGTCAAGACGTATGGATAGCGGCGAACCGTTTACGAGGCCACGTTCGAGAAGCTCAACCTCATCGCCTTCGGCAAAGCCGATCTCACGCAAGGCCTCTTCCATGGAGCTATCCCCATGAAAAGCGCGTATCCGGGCTTTTTGCCCTCTTTTGAGACTATGCAGGCGCGACATCCGATATTTTCCCTAAATTCAACCGACTATCAAAAAAACTGGCCAAGGACCATTTCCATAGTCCATTATCTGGCATTCTTGCAAATGATTTTCAAGAGCAACTAGCACTGAAACCACCCCATTCTCTGACAATATGTTCCAAAAATTGCGATCAACCCCGCACTTTAGCATATTGTCTGGACAAAGACCCTGACGCGAAACCCCTAGCAAGAAATTGATATTAGTCAAAAATGCCTATCAAAATCATCTGGGCTGCCCATTTAGGGGGCGCATAACCAGATGGTCGGCTCAGACAGTCGGATTGGCGCTGGCGCATTGGCGCTGGATTTTCTCCTCCCATGGTGGGGAAATCTTGCTAGGCTAAACCGGAAAGAATGAGGGACAATACCCATGGGTAAATCAAAACCATCAGATAAAGACAAAACCAGCCAGATCCGCGACGCCAGACCATCACGGCGCGAAGCGCTTATCGGCACAGCAGCCCTTGGCGGGACCAGCCTTGCCGCCTGTTCCTCCGGTGGCAATTTCAGCAGCAGCCAAAATAGCGCCCCCATCAGAGGCTTTGAATATGGTGTTGCCAGTGGCGATCCCACAGTGTCTTCGATTGTCATCTGGACCCGCGCCGCCCCCTCCGGCCCCCAAGCCACTGCTCTGGTGCGCCTGCAATGGGATATGGCTTTCGATAAAGATTTTGAAACCATCGCCAAAAGCGGTGAGATTGAAACCGATCAAAGCCGTGACTGGACCGCTAAAATCAATGTCACGGGGTTAGAAGCAGGCAAGACCTATTATTATCGCTTTAAATCCGACCAAGCGATTTCCCCTATTGGCCGTACAAAAACCCTACCTTCTTCCCATGTTAAAAAACTGCGCTTAGCGGTCGTCTCTTGTAATTCATGGCAGCATGGTTTTTTTAACGGCCTCGATCATATTGCCCGCAATCCCGATTTCGATGCAGTTATTCATCTTGGTGATTATATTTATGAATATGGCAATGACGGTTATGGCGGTGATATTGGCAAAGAAATAGGCCGCCAGCACGAACCCCCACGAGAAATCATTTCTCTAAAAGATTATCGCAAGCGCCACGCCCAATATAAATCCGATCCGGCCATGCAGGCCGCTCATGCCATGCATCCAATGATCCTGTTATGGGATGATCATGAAGTTGCCAATAATTCTTGGGAAGGCGGCGCACACAATCATAATCTTGATGAAGGTGACTGGGCCGAGCGCCGCCGCGCCGCCATGCAGGCCTATTATGAATGGATGCCAGTGCGTGATCCGGAACCGGGCAAAACCCGCGAAGCGCTCTATCGCGCTTATAATTTTGGCGATCTGGCAACTCTTGTGACGATTGAAACCCGCCTCACCGCCCGCTCGGAACAAATCCTGATTGAAGATTATGCTAATGGTTTCAAAACCCAAGAAGATGTCGAACAGTTTCGCCAAAAGGTTTTAAACGATCCCGACCGCTATATGCTCGGTCAGGCGCAAATTGACTTCATTGAAAAATCCCTGCGCCAGTCCAAACGCCAGGGACAGCCATGGCGGTTAATTGGCAACCAAATCCTTATGGCCAAGATCAATATTCCAGATCTCACACCGTTTGTTTCTGAAGAAGTGATCGAAAAAATAGAAAAAGACTGGTCTGGCATTCGGCCTTTCGTGGAAACCTCCAAATATCGCTTCCCCCTCTATCTCGACACTTGGAGCGGTTATCCCAATGCCAGAGAACGCTTTTACGCAGCCTGCGAACGCGCCGGAGCGACCGATCTTGTAGTGCTGACGGGCGATGCCCATGAGTTCTGGACCAATGATCTTTATTCCGATAAAGGCAAAAAAATTGGCATTGAGCTTGGCACCACTTCGCTGACCTCAGCCACGGTCGAACAATATCTCGGCGATGGCACCAAGGATTTTGCCCTGCTTGTGACCAAGGAAAACCCCGAAGCGCGTTATTATGACCCACTACATAAAGGCTATATTGATCTAACCCTCACCCGCAAAAAAGGCGTCGCCAAATATATAGCCCTCAGCACGGTGCTGGACACAGATTACAAGGTTGAGATGAGCGCCAGCTTCACCTTCAAACCAAAAGGCGACAGCGTATCTTTTACCGGCCATAAGGGCCTTGGTTTCAAGGAATGGTTCCTGTGGCGACAAAAATCCGCGCCGCTTGGTTCGTAAATGAAGGTCTGCGCTGTTTGGAAGTTGGAAAAACCACCTTCCAAAAAGAAATAAACTCATCCAGAGGGTGAGATGATAAAATGGTCCGGGGGACCATTTTATCTGGCGAACGCCGAAGGTCAGCCTCGACCCGCTGCGCAGGCGCTAGCGCGGCGAGAGGATGGAGGTTTAAGAAACCAGGTTTCAACGAAAGCCACTAATAATCAGCAACCCTCACCAATCTCTCAATAGAAATACCGCACCCCGACACCATCCTTCGAGGGCCAGCAAAGCTGGCCACCTCAGGATGAGTCAGTGCATGGTTCAAATATTGTCAAAGGAAAAGAAATACACTCATCCAGAGGTGCTGACCGAAGGTCAGCCTCGAAGGATGGAAATAAGAGAACCAAACCCTCAACAAAAAACCAACCCCCACCTCTCCCCCCGGGAGAGGTCAAAACGGCCTTTGGCCGTTTTGGGTGAGGGCCACCAAACTCCAAAAAAGAAAACCCTAAAGCCCCTGATCCATCGCTTCAGCGGGCGCGCCGCAGCAATCGCCCACGGGCTTGGCCGGAACACCGGCAAAGGTGCAGCGTGGCGGCACTTCGGTCAACACCAGTGACCCGGCAGCAATTTTGGCTCCTTCGCCTACGGTAATGTTGCCCAGCACTTTTGCGCCAGCGCCAATCATCACCCCATCAGAAATTTTGGGATGGCGGTCCCCTTCGGTTTTGCCGGTACCGCCAAGGGTCACATTATGCAGGATTGAAACATTATTGCCGACCACCGCCGTCTCGCCAATCACAATCGCCGTGGCATGGTCAATCATCACCCCCGAGCCAATTTCAGCCGCCGGGTGAATATCAACCGCAAAAAGTTCCGACAATCGCGATTGCATGAACAAAGCCAAAGGCTCGCGATCATTATACCACAGCCAATGGGCCACACGATAGGATTGCAAGGTCTGATAGCCCTTGAAATAGAGCAAGGGCTGCAAATAATTGCGGCAGGCAGGGTCGCGGGTTTTTACCGCTTCAATATCGGCTAGCGCCGCTTCAACAATATCCGGCGCCGCCTCATAGGCTTCCTCAATAATCTCCCGCCACAATACCGCATGCATTTCACCATCGCCCAGTTTTTGCGCCAGACGAAAGCTCAGCGCTTCAGCAAAACTGTTATGATGCAAAATTGTTGAGTGCAAAAAAGACGCAAGCATCGGCTCTTGAGCCGCAGCAATCGCCGCCTCTTGGCGAATATTCAGCCATGCCTGATTTTTATCCAAAGGGACAATTTCAGCAGATTTTTGTTCAAGCATGAAATGCTCCACTTTTTTGGCTCACGCCATCGCGCCTAATCAATTTGAGCCTTCAAGATGGTAGCGGCAGGCTCCGGTAACAAGCCTTTTCTCGCCTTTTCCGCGGCCATTAACACCATTGTGATAGTAAACCCGTCAGTTATCTTGCCGGAAATCACATCTTCGAGAAGCTCGCGAAACGGTATTTCGCGCAATTTCAATTCTTCCGATGGTTCCGGACTCGCTTCACCCTCCTGTAACCCCCATGCAAGAAACCCATAGGCGCGCTCATTGGTGACCGAATTGGAAGTAAAGAAAAAACACAAAGGGTGATAATCGCTGGCGCTAAGACCCGTTTCTTCGCGCAATTCACGCTTTGCGGTTTCCAGCGGGGTCGTGTCCAGCGCGCCGCCGCCTTCAGGCAATTCCCATGAATATTCGTTAAGGGCAAAGCGATGCTGACCAACAAGCCATGTATTGCCGTCTTCATCCAATGGCAAAACCCCGATAGCGAGATTTTTAAACTGGATAACTCCATATTGCCCCTCTGAACCATCAGGTTGCGTCACCCCATGTTCGGTAAGGCGCAACCATTGGCTGTCATGAATGATTTTCCATGAACGAATTGTCCATGGACCATTTTTCTCAGGCAGGATTTCCATTTATTCTTCTTTCAAACGCACTGGCAAAGCCAGCTGGCACAAATCAAGATAGTCAGGCCGATAATAGAAAAAATCTTCCGGCCGATTGCGCCGCGCCAATATTAAATCTTTAAAAGAAGCTGAATTGGTATCAAGCATTTCCAGATCAACCCGTTCCGCTTCCGGTAAATCCGCCGCCAGACGCAGCGACGAAATTCTAGTCCACCGTGCCTCATCCTCAATCACCCCGCCATTGCCGGGCTTACCACGGGGGATAGCCTGCACATGCTCCATACCCCAGATCACCCGCCCAAACACGGTGAGATTGCGGTCAAGATAGCGCTGTGGTTGCAGGGTAATATAAAATTCTGTTGAAGCACTATCCTGCGGCGTGTCGCGGCCAAAGGCAAAAGCGCCGGTACAATGAGCAAGCCATATCTCACCACTGTCCAGATCCCGCCCGGCAGGAAAGCCGTTTAAATATCCGGCCATATCCGCATAGCCATCAGGATTGCCCAAGGGCGTAAAAGACAGATCATCGCGCCATGGATCGGTAAATTCAGCCTTGAGACTATCTTTGGCAGAACCTTTTGGTTTTTCCCCTTTGGCATCGCCCCCTTGAGCAACAAAACCCTCAATCACCCGATAGAAATGCAAGCCATCATAATAACCTTCCCGGGCGAGGGTTTGGACTTGCGCCACATGATTGGGCGCAAGGTCAGCGGTCATCAAAACCACAATGCGCCCTTCAGGGATATCAATATATAAGGTCCGCTCGGGGTCCGGCGTTACCCATTCTTCCGGCTTGGCTTCGGCAACAATCTGCCCGGGCCCACGAGCGCTCATGATTGCGGGCGGCTCTGTCACCGCATCTTCAAGCGCTGTCCCGTCGCCACTATCCTGTTTGGCGCAAGCCACCAAACCCGCAGCCAATAAAAATAAAATCAAAGCGCGCATCATCCCCTCCCGCGATAGGCCGGCACATCAAAATCCGGCAGGTGAATATTTTTTGGCGGCGCGCCGGTCTGGTAAAAAACATCAATGGGAATACCGCCACGGGGATACCAGAACCCGCCAATGCGCAGCCATTTGGGCTTAATCGCTGCAACAATCCGCTTGGCGATCTCCACCGTGCAGTCCTCATGAAAAGCCCCATGATTGCGAAATGAAGTCAGAAACAATTTCAGGGATTTCGATTCGACCAAAGACCTGTCAGGCACAAAATCAATCACCAGATGGGCAAAATCCGGCTGCCCGGTAACCGGGCAAAGCGAGGTAAATTCCGGGGCCACAAAGCGCGTCACATAATCCACATCCCTATGCGGATTGGGCACCGCATCCAGCACCGCCTCTTCGGGCGAGGCAGGCGCAGCAACCTGCTGGCCCAGAACAGTTTTCTGTGCAGCTTTCGTCGCTGTTTTCCTACCCTTCTTCTTGGAAACCACTTTTTTCGTCCGTTTAACCATAAGATCCTACTATTTCTACCCTTTTTCAGCTGGGGTTCTATCACGGCCCATAAGATAAGGGAAAGCCGCAAGGGGGAAATCATGGGGTTAATACCGCCCAATCGGCCTTAGTTGGGGCCCGGAAAGCCACAGGCGATATTTCACAGCCCACAACCTCCGATTTTCCCGGATTTTTATTGGACAGCCCGCCTCACCTCGCTTATACAGCCGTTCTTGCCCCTTCGCGGCAATATGCCCAGATAGCTCAGTTGGTAGAGCAGCGGACTGAAAATCCGCGTGTCGGTGGTTCGAATCCGCCTCTGGGCACCACCCGCTTTCGCTAATTTTGCCAAAGGCAAAATTTAGCTACAGCGCGATTAGCGCTGAAGCGTGCGAAACGGATGCCGCGCTGTAGCGCAGCGAAAGCGGGCTTACTCCATTACGCTCTCGGACAATTCCGCACCCTCACCATAAAGAAACCGCGAAACAGCTCCCAACCAACCAACATCAGTAAAATTCTCCTTGCCAACCATATGCACATATCTTTATATCTGCATATCCTACCCCTTTTTGACCTAGCGCAAAAGGCGGCGCTTTAGAATCACGCCAACTGACCAGCCCAATAACAACAAGAAGAGTACCTCCATGTCATTTCCTCAAATTTCCCACCTCCCCCTTATCGTTCTCAGCCTCATTCTGACAGCCCCCTTTTCTGCCTTTGCACAAACGCCAGAACAAGACGCGCCAGACGAAATCATCGTCACCGGCACGCGCATTCCCGCAAAACAGGATAGCATTGGCAATCACGTCACCGTGCTTGATGGCGAAACCATAGAGCTGCAAGGCATGGACTCTATTGGCGATGTTCTGCGTCAAGTGCCGGGGCTTGCGGTTAATCGCACTGGCGGTTTTGGTGGCCTCACGCAAATTCGCCTGCGCGGGGCGGAGGCCAATCAGGTTTTAATATTGCTCGATGGTGTGGAAATAGCCCCGGCCGGACAGGGAGAAGTTGATCTGTCTTCGCTCCTCACCAGCGATATTGAACGCATTGAAATTATTCGCGGCAGCCAGAGCGGGCTTTATGGCTCCAACGCCTTGGCAGGTGTCATCAATATTATTTCCAGACGAGATGCAGGCAGCGGCCTTCGCGCTAATCTCGAATATGGTGCTTTTGATACAAGCTATGGACAGCTTGCAGCCTATGGCGGCAATGACGCCTCTTATATTTCCGGTACTTATGCGCGGCGCGAAACGTCCGGCTATGATGCTTCTCTCTTGGGTAATGAAAAAGATGGCGGCGAAACCAGCAATGCCTTGCTGCGCGCCGGACATAAGTTCAGTGAAAATTTCACCCTCGATTTATGGCTGCGTTATGGGGACAAAAATGCCGACACCGATGGCTTTGATTTTTCCGGCGGTCCCAATCAGGGCCTCGCCTTTGATGATGACAGCTTTACAAAAAGCGAGGACTGGAATAGCGCCATCACCGCGAAATTTTCTCTGCTGCAAGGGCGCCTCGACAATAAAGTCATTTATTCCTACAGCCAATCAAAACAGGAAGGCGGCGCAGGCGCGCTGGTCACTTTCGGCAATGACAATGAGCGACGCAAGCTGACCCTGCAATCAACTTACTTTTGGCAGGCCGGAGCAAACAACCAACACGCCCTTACCGGTTTTTATGAGCGCGAAGAAGAGCGCTTTCAAAATCTCTACCCGTTCGACCCATCACAAATTCCAACCCTGTCACGAGACCTCAACGGCTATGGTTTCGAATATCGCGGGAATTTTTCTGATCGCTTTTATCTCAACATCGCGGCGCGCAAAGACGAAAATGATGCTTTCAAAGACGCCCAAACCGCCAGTATTAACGCTGCTTGGATTTTCCCAAAAAGCCAGACCCGCCTTCACGCCAGCGCTGGCAAGGCCATCACCAATCCAACTTTTTTCGAGCAATTCGGCTTTGTCCCCGGCACATTCACCGGCAACCCGAATCTCAAACCTGAACAGGCCGAAACTTTCGACATTGGCATTGAGAAAACTTTTGCAGAAGGTCGCGCTGTGGCGGATATTACCCTGTTTAAATCCGATCTGCGCGATGAAATCCGCTCTGTTTTCCCCTCGATTGCCAATGATAGCGGCACCAGCAAGCGCAGTGGTATTGAGACCAGTCTCAACGCCAATCTGTCAGACAATTTACGCTTTACCAGCGCCTATATCTATCTTGATGCCAGCGAGGCCGATGGCTCGGCGGAAGTGCAGCGCCCGCGCCATCAGGCCAATTTCAATCTCTTCGGGCAGTTTGCCAATGGTCGCGGCAATTACACGCTGGGGGTAAATTATCAGGGCGAACGGCTTGATACGGATTTCCGAAATTTTTTCACCAATGGTTTTTCCTCGGAAAAAACACCCCTCGGGGCCTATACCATCGCCCGTGCCTCAGCCAGCTGGCAGTTGAATGAGCATTTGCAGCTATTTGGCCGGGTGGAAAATCTGTTCGATACCGACTATCAGGAGACCATCGGCTATGGTGTGCCGGGACAGGCGGCCTATATTGGCTTGCGTGTAGGGCTTTAAGGTTTGAAACATTGATGAGAACAGGATTGATCCGGGTTTTATGGGGGGTGGCGCTGATGCTCGCCCCCGCGCAAGCCGCCAATCCTGCTACCAATCCGCTCATCAGCCCCCCGCAAAAAATTGCCTCGCTTAATCTGTGTACAGACCAGATCCTCATGCAATTGGTGCCCGCTTCGCGCATCAGTTCGGTCAGCCATCTCGCCGCCGACCCCATCGCTTCCAATATGAGCCAAGAGGCCCGCGCTATCGGCCTTAATCATGGGGCGGCAGAAGAGATTATCGCACAAGAGCCGGACCTTATCCTTGCCGGGCGCTATACCACCAGCCAGACAGTGCGTGTCCTGAAGCGGCTCGGGTTTACGGTGGTCGAGTTTGATCCGGCAAGTTCCATAGACGCCGCCAAAGACAATATCAAAACCATGGGCGCGCTTCTTGGCGAACAGGAAAAAGCCGCCGCGCTCATCGCCGAAATTGACACAAAATTGGAGGAAGCCAAAGCCCTGCCCGCCCCTGACGCGCCCCTTGTTTTTGCCGATTATGGGGCCAATGGCTACACCGCCGGGCCCGGCTCACTCATGGCCGACCTTGCCCGACATGCAGGCTTTATCACCCTGCCGGAATATCTTGGCCGCCAGGGCTCTGGCCGAATTTCTTTAGAGCAAATGATCAGCGCCAAACCAGACCTTATCAATCTCGGGACCGATTATAACGACCCGCCATCGCTCGCCACCAATGCCCTTGCCCATCCGGCTCTGCAAAAACTGATCGCAGAACAACAAGCCATCAATCTGCCCGCGCGACAAAGCTTTTGCGGCACCACCCATATGCTGCAAACTCTGGACAGCTTGATGACAGCGCGCCATCAACTTTTGGCCAAAAGGCAAACTTCCAAAGGCGAGCCCCATGAATGAGCCAAAGAAAATCTGGCCCTATGGGCTATTGCTCGGCACGCTCGCCCTTGCGGTTCTCGCAGCAGCGCTATTGTCTCTATCCATTGGCCCGGCGGCCATAGGCTTTGGCGATTTCTGGCGCGCGGTGTTTGAAGGCGCATTCGACATGCCCGCCCTCATTGCAAGGGAAATCAGAATACCGCGCATGATATTGGCCGCAGCGATTGGCGCGAGCCTCGGCCTTTCCGGCGCTGCCATGCAAGGGCTGTTGCGCAATCCACTGGCCGAGCCCGGCGTCATCGGCGTTTCCGGCGCTGCAGCCTTGGGGGCCGTCATCGCCCTTTATACGGGGCTGTCAGCCGCTTTTGCTTTGGCCCTACCTTTAATGGCGATGCTGGGCGCAGTGCTGGCCATGGGGTTTTTATATATTCTCGCCCGCCGCCAACCGCTTTCCGGACTGATCCTTGCCGGTGTGGCGCTGGCCAGTCTTTCCGGCGCGCTCACCGCTTTGGTACTTAATCTCTCGCCCAATCCTTTTGCGGTTTATGAAATTATGTTCTGGATGATGGGCTCCCTGTCCGACCGCTCCATGACCCATGTGTTTCTTGGCTTGCCGTTTATGGTGATCGGCTGGGTGATGCTGCTGGCCTCGGCGCGCAATCTTGATGCGCTCAGCCTGGGCGAAGAAACCGCCCTTTCCCTCGGAGTTAATTTAAAACGCACCCGCGCTTTGGTGATTTTCGGCACGGCGCTAAGCGTTGGTGCAGCCGTAGCGGTAAGCGGCGTCATCGGTTTCATCGGCCTTGTGGTGCCGCATATTCTGCGCCCCTTTGTCGGTCATCGCCCGGCGCACCTGCTGCCGGTTTCTGCCCTTGGCGGCGCGCTTTTATTATTGCTGGCAGATATTTTTGTGCGTCTGTTAACACCGGGAACAGAATTAAAGCTTGGCGTTGTCACCGCCCTCATCGGCGCGCCTTTCTTTTTGTGGCTGGTGCTGCGCCAAAGAAATGGCGGCCCGTCATGAGTCTTACCATCAGCAATCTCGCCGTCACCATCCCTCAATGCGCCATCATCCGCAATGTCTCTTTATCTTTGCAAAAAGGCGAACTGGTCGGATTGATCGGTGCCAATGGAGCCGGCAAATCAACCCTCCTAAAAGCGATTTTGGGTATTCGCCCAAAGCAGGACAAAAAGCAAACCGGCCTTGTGCAATTACAAGGGCAGGACATTACAAAGCTTTCCCCCCGCGCCCGGGCGCGGCGCATTGCCTATATGCCACAGGAACACCGGGTAGAATGGGATTTATCTGTGCGCGATGTCGTAGCGCTGGGGCGCTTTGCCCATCAATCATGGCTTGGCAGTCCATCAGCCAAATGCGCAAAAATCATTGATGATTGCATGACCAGAACAGAGATCACCAGCCTTACCACTCGCCCTTTTTCCGTTCTTTCCGGTGGAGAAAAAGCGCGCGTGTTGTTGGCGCGGGCCATGGCGGGGCAAACCCCATTCCTGCTGGCGGACGAACCCATTGCCGCGCTTGATCCGTTGCATCAATTGCAAGTGATGAATCTATTGCGCCAATCAGCCCAAAATGGTCAGGGCGTGCTGGCGGTCATTCACGACCTTACCTTGGCCATGCGCTTCATGGATCGTGTCTTGTTGATGAATCGCGGAGAGCTAATTGCTCAGGGCCCACCGCAAAAGGTTTTAACAGAAGAAAACCTCGCCAACGCCTTTGGCATCACGCCCTTATCGGGCCAATATCAGGGCGAAGACTGGCTGATACCGTGGGAAAAGAGTGATGAGTGAATAGCGAATAGGGAGTAGCGAGTAGTAAGAATCCTCATGCTGAGCTTGTCGAAGCATGACAACAAAGAAACCAACCCTCACGCCCCCAAGCACCCATGCAGCGCGTGGCTACAAAACCTAATCAATAATCGCCTGCTTCAAATCACTGTCAGGCTCACCAATCTTTTCCTTATCAAGACTTTTCCCCTGCGACAGCGCCATTTTTGTAACCATGAAACTTTGCGGATCATTAACCGCATCCACCGCCAAAAGCCGATCGCTCAGAAAATAAAATGCAGCAAATTGGCGCGATTTTTCAATATCCCCGCGTATAACCAGATTATCATAACCTTTAGACAATCCGGCAATCTGCAATTTCAAATCAAATTGATCTGACCAGAACCATGGCAGGGCGCTATAGGGCTTAGGCTTGCCGGTTAAATGCGCTGCAAAAATTTTCGCCTGCTCGGTTGCATTGGGCACAGATTCAAGGCGCATAGAATTTTCATAAAGCGCATTTTTATGCCATGTCACATCCCCAATGGCATAAATATCAGGGTCTGAAGTTTGGCAATATTCATTAACGACAACCCCATCTTCAAGTTTAAGCCCCGCGCCCTTGGCAAGGCTCGTTTCCGGTAAGACGCCAATACCGATAATCACCATATCCGCCGGATAGCTGTCTCCCCCTTCCGTCAGCACCAAAAGCCCATTCCCATTTTCTTCAATGGCACTGGCGGTGACAGTCTCGTTAATTTTAACGCCCTCTTCTTCATGAATGCGCTTGAAAAACTTTGAAACCTCCGGCGCTGTCACCCGCTGCAAAATCCTGTCCATGGCCTCAAGCACGCTTACTTCCATGCCATACCCGCGCAAGGAAGCCGCCATTTCCAAACCGATATAGCCGCCACCGATAATTACCGCGTGACGACCCTGTTTGATTTGTCCCTGAATCGCCCGCGCATCTTCGGCATTACGCAAGTAAAACACATTTTTCCGCTCAGCCCCGGGCACCGGCAAAAGCCGCGCAGACGCCCCGGTTGCCAATAGCAGAGTGTCATAGGAAATTTTCTCCCCATGGGCGGTCATCACGGTTTTATGGGCGCGATCAATCGCGGTCACGGTCACGCCGAGGCGCAAATCTATGTCCGCTTTTTCATAAGCGGCCTGTGGGCGCAATAAAATCTGGTCAAATGTTTTCCTGCCGGCAAGATAATCCTTCGACAATGGCGGGCGATGATAAGGCAGGTCTTTTTCCGCCCCGATGAGAATAATTTTTCCCTGCCAGCCCATCTGCCGCAAAGACAAAGCCGCTTGCGACCCCCCATGGCTCGCGCCAATAATAATGCAGGTCTTGCTC
>WFQB01000021.1 GCA_015487305.1 Parvularculaceae bacterium
GTATAAGAGACAGCCGCAGTCGCGGCCCTACTAGGTTTGGGTTCTGCCCTTCATTTTGTTGTTCTTTCATCAGGCAAGGCCTCATCCTGAGCTTGTCGAAGGATGCCTCGCGGCGGTTCGCTTTGCGAACGCCTCCGGCGGGGCGGCGCCCCTCGCGTTTTCAGGATAAGTGGGCACCGGTTATCCGTTAGAAAACGCGGCACCAAATTGCTCGCCGGGGCCGCAGTCGCGGCCCTACTAGGTTTGAGTTTTGCCCTTTATCTTGTTGTTCTTTTACCAGATAAGGCCTCATCCTGAGCCTGTCGAAGGATGCCTCGCGGGCCCCTCCGGCGGCGACAGTGGGGGGCGATGGGCAATGCCAAATCCGTAATATTGAGCAAGCCCTGCCGCCTGATTTTTCAATTCAATTTGGAGCGTTTGACTAAAGGTTAACGCCTGTCCGGGGCTGGCCGTAAAAATCCATGAAAAATCAGGAAAATCCTGTGCTTTCACAGGTGATTCGTTGACATCCCATGAAATACCATGATAACCCATGATTAACCATATTTTCCCTTCTGGTGCCGGTTGCGCCCGGTATTGACCAAGGGGGGATGGGGCAAGGGCAAGAAGCGCAGATAGGAGCTCTGCGTCGAATTGGCAGGAAGCCGCTAGTGGGCACGCGGATGACAGGCCGGGGCATTTTCATGTCCCACAGCTTTCAAAGATAGCGGCTCACAATCGGGTAATGGCCATTCGGGTCAGGGTTTGAGTGAACCCATCAAGACGGGCAGCAGGTTGGCAAATGCAGGTTAAAGAAAAAATACGGACGGGATTATCGGCGCGCTTTATTGGCGCCCATAGCAATCGTATTGATGCCAAAGGTCGCGTGTCTGTGCCGGCAGAGTTTCGCAAGCAATTAGCTGCTGACGGGTCGATGATTTGCTATCCGGCCTTTACAGGTCCGGTGCTGGATTGTGGCAGCGAGGATCTCCTCGATAGTTTGATGAGGATGATTGCCAATCTTGATGTATTTGATGAGCAACGCAGAGTTCTTGAGCTTTCGATCACTTCGGAATCCCAACGTCTGATGATTGATGGCGATGGCCGAATTTTATTACCACAGGAATTGCGCGACCATGTGGGACTGACCGATAAGGCTTGCTTTGTTGGTTTCGGCGAGCGTTTTCAGATTTGGCAACCCGAAGCGCATAAGCAGGTATTGATTGCGGCGCGTAAAGCTGCGCAGGAAAATCTTGAAATTTTAAAAGCGCGATCCCTGCCCAGCACATCACAAAAAAATACTGATCAAATTCGACCCATCAAGGGAGAGCCAGGCTTTGACTAATCAGGCGCATATTCCTGTTATGGGTGATGCGGCGGTGGCCGCGCTTTGTCCTCGTGATAATGGCATCTATGTGGATGGCACTTTTGGGGCAGGGGGCTATACGCGCAAAATTCTCGATGCCGCAAATTGTCGCGTTATTGGTTTTGACCGTGACCCCACAGCGATTGCCAAAGCGCAGGGCTGGGTGAAGGATTATGGTGAGCGTCTAACTTTGATTGAGCGCCCCTTTGGCGAAATGGCTGAGGCTCTTGCGGAAATTGGTATTACCGCAATTGATGGTCTGGTGCTTGATCTTGGTGTTTCTTCCATGCAATTGGACGAGGGCGAGCGGGGCTTTTCTTTTATGAATCCGGGTCCGCTGAATATGCGTATGGATGGCGATGAGCAAGGCCTGACTGCAAAGCGTGTGGTTGCAGAAGCCAGCGAAGCGCAGCTTGCGGACATTATTCATTTTTATGGCGAAGATAGAAAAGCCCGTTCTATTGCCCGTCATATTATTCGCGCCCGCAATGAAAAAGAAATTACCACAACGCAAGAACTGGCTGACATCATTGTCAAAGCAGCGGGGCCTATGCGTCCGGATCGTATTCATCCGGCGACCCGCAGCTTTCAGGCCTTGCGCATTTTCGTCAATGACGAGCTTGGGCAATTGGTTGAGGCTTTGCTTGGGGCCGAAAAAATATTGCGCCAACACGGACGGCTTGTGGTTGTGACTTTTCATTCCCTTGAGGATCGTATCGTCAAGCGGTTCCTGAAACAGCGCTCCGGCGACATTGCCAATCCATCGCGTCATTTGCCGCAAGGGGCTGCTGGGCCAGCGCCGTCCTTTCAACTGGTCAGCAAAAAAGCTTTTTTACCCAGCGATCGGGAGATTGCCGAAAACGCCCGTGCCCGTTCGGCAAAAATGCGCGTGGCTTTGCGCACAAACGCGCCAGCACCCCCAATACCCGCAGATTTCAACCAACGGCTAGGAATGCCCCAAACATCAAATCTCTAAAGTTTAGTTTTGTAGGAGGAACAACAATGATCCGGATTTCAACCATCTTTTTCTGTCTGTTACTGGCCGCTGCTGCGGTTGGTCGTTATCGCGCCGAAGCGAGTGTGCGGGCTGAGCGCGCTGAGATTGATCAAATCGAACAAGGGATCAAGCAGGAACAGGCGCGTATTTCCAAATTGCAATTGGAAGTGGAGGTGTTGGAATCGCCAAAGCGCCTTGCGCAATTAGGGGCGGCCAATAAAAATCTGCAACCCATTCAACCGCATCAGGTTTTAACCGCTGAAAAATTTGCTGCCCTGATGGGAGATGAGGCGGCGCAGGATCAGCCTGCCAATGAAAGCTTTATTGTTGATGCCATTGCCATGTCAGACCTTGGTGCTGTTCAACGCTGACGCTAACCAAAAAAAGAGAGCGCAAATCCATGCTGTCGCGGCTAAAGAAAAAAACAGAAAAGTCTACCCGGATTGATATCATCCATGATGGATCGCCGGTGCTAAGTGGTCGCGGCACAAATCTGCCAATTGTGGCGGTGGAAAGCGCCAGCCAGCGCAATGTGCGCTTGATGCATGGGCGAATTATTCTGGCGGCCTTTGCCTTTGTGATGATTTTTGGCGGCTTGATTGTGAGGCTGGCAGAAATCACCTTAAACGGTCCGGCCCCGGAGCCTGCCGTTCGGGTGATTGCTTTTGATGCCCCCAAAGAAAAGACCGGGCCGCGGGCCGAGCTTACGGATCGCAATGGCAATCGTTTGGCCATGAATGCACCAACCATTGGTCTTGCGGTGGAAAGCCGTAATGTCTGGAGTGCTAGAGAAACCGCCGAAGGGATAGCTTCGGTATTGAAGGGGATTGATTCTGAGCGTTTGCAGAAAAAAATTGAAACCCGGTCTTATGTTTTTCTGCGCAATGAAATTTCTGATTTCGAGCGGGAAAAGCTGGTGCAATTAGGTCTGCCCGGCGTGCAATTTGTGGCTGGGACGAAGCGTGTTTATCCTCAAGGTGATCTCGCAGCGCATCTGGTCGGGCAATATATTGCCGGCAAGGGCGGGGTGATGGGTCTTGAGGGGGCGATTGATCGCCTTGATCTTTCGGGAACCGTTGTCAGCTCTATCGATATTTCTGCCCAGCAAATTCTTGAAGAAGAGCTGGCCGGGGCCATGGCGCTTTATCAGGCCAAAGCCGCTTGGGGCGTTATTATGGATGTGCGCAATGGGGAGATTATCGCCCTTGCTAGCCTGCCGGATTTTAACCCCAATGCGCCGGGAAGTTCGCCTGCGGATTATCGCCGCAATCGGGTAATGTATGATCGCTATGAATTAGGGTCTGCGTTCAAACCTTTGACGGCGGCGGCGGCGCTGGAAGATGGCATTGCCAGTTTTGACAGCATGTATGATGTTAGTGAGAAATTGAAAATCGGTGGCCGGACCATTTCTGACTTCACCCCCAAGGGACCGGTTTTGAGCTTTATGGAAGTGCTGCAATATTCTTCCAATATTGGTGCGGCGCAAATGGCCCTAAGCATGGGGGGCGAGCGCCAGCAGGATTATTTGCGTCGCCTTGGTCTGCTTGATGTGTTGGAAACAGAATTGCCAGAGCGCCGTCCAAGCGCTTACCCCGAGCGCTGGGGGCGGGTGGAGACTGCAACCATTGCTTATGGCCATGGCATTGCGGTCACGCCATTGCAATTAACGGCAGCCTTTGGGGCGGTGGTCAATGGTGGAACCTATTATCGGCCAAGCTTTTTAAAGCAAGAAGGCGCACGTCAAGATGGACTAAGAGTGTTTTCACAGCAGACCAGCGCCTCCATGCGTATTGCGCTGCGCCGGGTAATTACCGATGGCACCTCCAAAGGGGCTGAGGCGCCGGGCTATTACCCCATTGGCAAAACCTCCACTGCTGATAAGCCTTCCAAGACAGGCGGCTATCAGGAAGATGTGCGGCTTTCTTCTTTTATTGGCGCGTTTCCGGGTTATGATCCGCGCTTTGTCATTCTGGTCTCGCTGGATGAACCAAAACCAACCGAAGCCACGGCTGGCTGGGCCACGGCGGGCTGGGTTGCGGCGCCTGTGTTTAAGAATGTTGTCTCGCGTCTGGGGCCTGTTTTTGGCCTTAATCCGGTCGGCGATGACCGTGCTTTTGCCGGATTTATGCGCGAATTTCGCCAAAGCCCTGACAGACGATTGGCGCTTAATGAAGACAGTTTTACGGCCCCCGATCCAGCTCTTGACCCGGTTGGCGCTTTGCTGATGGAGCTTGGTCCATGAGTGCACAATCCAACCAAGCGCCCGAATGGAGTGCCCGCATGTTGCTTTCGCAACTGATTGGCAAAGAAGTTTCGCCGGACCCGGAAATTTGCGGGATTACCGCAGATTCGCGTATGGTTCGTCCGGGCTTTGTATTTGCGGCTTTGAAGGGCGAACATTTCGATGGGGCGGAATTTATCCCTGAAGCCA
>WFQB01000022.1 GCA_015487305.1 Parvularculaceae bacterium
GAGTGCCTCGTGCTTCGGTTCTCATTCCAACCAAAAATGGTTGGGCGTTGGCCAAGGGAAAAAATATCTGGCTCTATGAAGAGCGGGAATAGGGAGAAACAGTGTCAGCAGTTACTATCATCGATCAACAACGCGGACTGGTCTATCCGGTGCGCATCCGCATAACAGGCAATGGCGTAAAAATCCCCGGCATAGATGGTATCAAAAAAGCCAGCCTGTCCCCCGGCATGGCCGCCACCGTAGAAATAAAAACCGGCAAAAGACGGGTGATATCTTTTCTATTATCTCCCATAGCCAAAGCCGTGCGCGAAGCTTAGGAGGGAGAGGTAGTATGATTGAGTATATTTTGGACAGGTTTGTGCGGCGCTTTTTGTCGCTGTTCATGCTCTTGGCGCTTTCTGCCTGCGTTAGTGTTTACGATGCGAATATTATTGATGACCCGCAGATTGAGCAAAAGAATTATTTGGCCTCCCTTGAAAGGGTAAGCCTGTCGCAGATGGGTTTCAAGCGGACGGAAAGCGTTCGTTTGAAACAATGCGAGGGCAGCGGAATTCGGAGCGAGCCCATTTATGATGCAACGACCAATATTATGGTACGTTTTGTGCGATGCCCGCCGCCCAAAGATAAACCTATGAAGCTTGTCACCGGAATCATTGTTCTGGATGTGAGTAGCGGCCGACAATCCCAATTAGAATATCCCTGTCGCTATGAAAATGGCATTGTTCTGTCGTTCCGGGGCGGGTATTACGGAATTTCAAACGGGTATTTGTTTGTATTATGCGAGAACGGATCTCATTCGAAAAAGATAGACTTCTATGTCATGCCCATATCTGTGGATGGAGCAAATTGGCAGCATCGATCAATGGCTGCGGTGGGTTCCTTAATAGGCATAAAGGATGTTGCTCATATTGATGGGCGGAATTATTTTTTATTATATCGTGTTCCCCATGCCAAAGACATAAAAGAAGACTCCGTCCGTTCTATTCTGCTTTATGACTTCGATCAGGACAGGCTGGTCAATTTGGATGATCGCATTCGGCAAAAATGTGCCAAAGTCTATAGCAACATAGCGAAGTGTTGGCCCACGCAAGCTCATTTTATTGGTGATGGGATATGGTCGGCCATGGCCATTCGGGACAAGGGGGACAAGATAAAGGCATCTGTGCCAACTCATACTGCTTTTTTCTGCTTGAAAGAAGAGGGTTGTTCTGAAAATGGACCGATGCCGCCCAAATACCCGCTCTCTCGGGGTGATGATATGGGGTATTTGACTATATTCAGTCAGGATCAGGACTGGCTCGCCTATTCTTATGTGGTGCATGAGAAAGAGTTTTTTACCTATCTTGATTATAAAAACAATCGGGCGGTGCGTGTACTGTTGCGAAAGGGCAGTCTCTTTGAAGGGCCCTACAGTTTAATTCCAATTAACCGTGACCGATTTTTATTCATGACCGGTAGTCTTGCCAGATTCAAAACCTTTGTGGTGCGTATTCCGGAATTTGGCACTTTGGATGCGCCGTCAGAAATTATTCTGGAAGATAATGTTGCCCTTGTAACGGGAGTGCCTCGTGGGTCGGTTCTCATTCCAACCCAAAATGGTTGGGCGTTGGCCAAGGGAAAAAATATCTGGCTCTATGAAGAGTAAAAATTTGGAGGATAGGCCATGGGATGGCAGGATTTAGTTGATCAGGTCGGTCGTTATATGGGGCTACTGGTATTTACCAATCGGGGTGGGTCTGGTGGACGGGGGGTTCGCTTTTTTGTCACTGATGTCTGGCGCGGATGCGGCGGATGATATACCAGACGGACGCGATAGCGATGGGGACAGAAATGGCCGTTAGTTTGGCCGGGCTGATAAAGCCGTCAAATCCAAGCCCTTTGGCGAGATAGGCAATAAGCCCGACCACATAATAGCTGACCGCAGCGATGGACAGGCCCTCAACGGTGGTTTGTAGCCTATATTGCATCAGCGCTCGCTCGTTCATGCTGTCGAGAACCTGATGGCTTTGTAATTGCATTTGAATATCGACCTTGGTGCGCAATAATCTGGTGGCGCGGTCGAGTTTTTCGCTGGCATTTTTTATGCGGGTTTCAATATTTTCACAGCTGCGCATGGCTGGGGCCAAACGTTTGGCGAGAAATTCTTCTATGCTGGAATAGCTTGGGATATTGTCTTCGTTAAGGCGTTTTAGCCTGGCGTTGACGAGGCTGTAATAGGCGCGGGTGGCGGAGAAGCGATATTGGCTGGAGGCGGATAGATTGGTGAGATCGGCAGCGATATCGGTTATTTCTTCGAGGGTTTTACGAGTGATATCGAGATCAGTTTTATTATTGATCTGTCCGGTCAGGTGAACGAGTTGTTTTTCAATAGAGGCAATTTTCGGCAAAACCGCTTTTAAGCGTTCAAAACCATAAAGGGACATGACGCGATAGGTTTCAATCTCGAGCAATCTGCGCAGCAAAATACCACAATTTTTTTCATCAAGACCGTTATTATAGACGGCGAATTTTGTAGCGCCAAACTGGTCTTGGCGAAAATCAACGACTATCAGAGCCTTCCCGGTTTTGACGGTAGACAGACAAAGACTATTGGCGTCAAAGCCTGTTAGAGGCGGGATTTCTGCACTGCCATCGCCTTCAATGAGGTCAATATGAACCGCCGAGATGAGGGCGTGATTTTCCGACATTAATTCAAGGATATGCGCTTCTGATAGGGCCCATAATTCTTTTAAGGCGCTGGGGGCAGGGGCGCGGTCCCATGTGAGGGTTATAAACTCCGTATGGCGCTCCCATGTGAGGGAAGTGTCACCAAGAGCAATCATGTGATGGCGCGCCCCGGGGTGAGGGGGCGGCAGTTTCTGTTTTTCACACCAGGCTGAAAAGGCTTCCAAATCGGCCTGTGCACTGGTTGAGGGTTTGCACAAAAAGGCTTGCTGTAAAATGACACGCGGTGTGGTGACGGGAATATAGGGGCGCGCGTGAATTTCAGCGAGAATTGCCTTGCGCAAAGGGTGGCATTTTATCGTCGCGCCCATAATTTCATTCCGTTGGTCCAGAATTATTTAAAACGGATTATTCCATTTTACATCGGTGTAGACATTGCTGCCGGATAGAGTGCGCAAGAAGGCTTCAAGATTGTCTTTATCTGTTGGAGTGAGATTAAGCGGGGCCGGGGTTGTGCCACCCATGAGTAGACGCATGTCGATTGAGTTCAGAAAAGCCGTGCGCTCAGGCTCAGTTGTGGGCACGGGTATATTGTCATAATGGTCAAGCACCATGCGCAATGTGGTCATGGCCCCATTATGCATGAGCGGCCCGTTCAAATTACCGTTGGGGTCGAATAAATCGCGCAAGGTTGGCGCTCTTGTATTGGTGAAGTCCGATTGGGTCGGGTCTGCGGCTTCGGCGACAACGCCATTATGCCCCATCATATTGGGTATGATGTCAAATTCTGGGGCGCTGTGGCAGCGGAAACAACCTGCGCCACCTTGTGGGGGCGGGGTCAGAAACAAAGTCTTGCCGGCATTTTCTGCATTGGTGAAATTAGGGAAGTTTGCTGTATTTGATCCGACTTGTGCGCGTCCTTCGTCAAATTTACTATCAAAGGAGTAGATGCTTTTGGTAAATTGCGCGAGTGCCAATTGTAAGCGAGCCTCGGTGATTGTGGTGTCCTGGTAAACAAAGCGAAACAGGTCCTGATAATAATCAAGCGCTTCAAGCTTGGCGATCAGGTCGTTAATGTCGGGGCGGCCATTGGTGCCACTAAAGCCGTGCTCGTTGAAATCCTGCAGTGGCATGGTTTCCTGTGCCTCATGAGTGACGGCGCGCTCATCCCAGAAGAACCGTGTTTCATTGGCATATTGGGTGTTGATGAGGCGCATGGAGTGACGCCTTGTGGTGCCGCCAAGGACACCATCGCTGACCGTGCCGAGATCAGAAAAACCATTGGCTTGCACATGGCAAGAGGCGCAAGCAATCGTATCATCAATGGAC